>JBJXHA010000342.1:0-10558 GCA_046160275.1 Bacteroidia bacterium
GATAGTCATGGACCGTAGTACTGGACTCTCTAGAGGTTTTGGTTTTGTCGAAATGGAGACAGATGCAGGAGCAGCTGAAGCCATGAAGGCATTGCATGGTATAATGATTCAAGGTCGTTCGATGAAAATAGACTATGCAAGACTCGCCTAATCTTTTGTACGATAAGGCGTTCCCTTTATAAGTTTAGTACTTAAAATGAGATTTACAACTGCCGTTGTTGATAGGAAGTCCTATTAACAACGGCAGTTGGGGTTTTGAGGAAATAAGTCCTAATTTAACAAGGTAACATTCCCCGTATAAGTTTTCTCTCCAATTTTCAATACATAGAAATAGACACCTGCGGGAGATTTTTCCCCTAATAAACCTTTGCCATTCCATCGTTCTTGTACATTTTCTGTAAAGAACATCATCGTTCCCCATCTATCAAATACTTCCAATCTAAAAGGACTTTTGCCTGTATAAGTGATGTCAAATTCGTCATGAATCCCATCTCCGTTAGGGGTGAAAATGTTGGGTACAAACAAATTGGGTGCAATCACTTTGAAGCTTTGTTTGCTAATAGAGGCAACACAACCCGCTTCACTTTGCACTTGAAGCGAAACCTCATAGTCACCTGGTTCTTGATAAACATGGGTAGGATTTTGTTCCGTAGAAGAAGTGCCATCACCAAAATACCAAAGCCAAGAAGTGGCAAAATTAGAAGCATTTGCAAAGGCAAAAGTAGCATCTGGCAGCATCAACACCGAGTCAATATCAGGTGTTGAGGAAAAATTGGCGGTAGGAATAGCCGAAACTTGAATTGTGTCGCTATATGCCTTATCTCGGCAGCCCCCTAAGCCTACTGCCGTTAAAGACACAACATAAGTACCTGGCGTATTATAAGTATGTTGCAGATTGCTCACATTCGTAACAGGAGAACCATCGCCTAAATCCCAAATATATGCTAATTCATTGATAGCCGCTTCTCCTAAACCTACGGTAAGTGGCGCACAACCCTTGGCTTGGGTCATAGAAATGCCAGAAGTCGGGCTAGGGAGAACGTCAATGTGTACCGTATCTGATTCTGTACAATTTCCCTCAGTTAAGGTAACGATAAAATCTGTACTTTGAGTAGCCGTAGCTATCGGATTGGCAATCGTAGAATCACTGACAAGATTGCCTGGCGACCAACTGTATTGTGGGTTGCCTAAACCGCCTGTTGCAAAAAGTTGCGTATTTCCTGCACCACAAATAATCGAAGTGTCAGAAGTTGCCGTTGCATTTAAACCTGGAATCACTTGCAAATAAATCGAATCTAAGGTAGGGCAAGCTCCACCAATGCTTACTTGTGCATAATACGTAATGTTGGTATCAGCCGAAGCAATTGGGTTAGGAATGTTTGTCCCTGTTAAATTTCCGCTAGGAAACCACGAGTAAGTAATAGGAAAACTGGGCAGCGTTCCATTAAAACTATAATTTACGAGCAAAGGCATTACTGCTCCATTACAAAGAACTGTATCGTTTTGCAAAATGTTCGCTATGGGAGTAGGATTAATCGTAAGGGTCATACTATCCACAGGGCTTTGACAACCACTATTATTCACAAATACATGATAAGTCGTAGTAGTGTCGGGACTTGCCATGACAAAACTATCGCTGGTAGAACTCAAACCCGCACTTTGATACCAACTATAAGTATAACCTACCGCAGTTGAACCACCATTTACAACGGCTGATAACTTAATGCTATCTCCTTGGCAAATATCTGCAACAGGTGGGTCTATAATTGCCGTAGGAAGCGGTAAAACTGTTACCGAAACCGTATCTGTACTCGTACAGCCATTCGCAGCTTGGGAAGTTAAAGTATAAAGATGCGAAAATTGCGGCAGAATGGGCGCATTCGGATTATAAATATTGGCTGGATTTACAAAACCCGCTAAGGTGGTTCCTGGTGACCAAGTGTAGGTGTAAGATGAACCTGCACCCGAAGCAGCCCCTTGTAAATTCGTGGCTTGTCCAAAACAAATATTTTGATGAGGACCCGCTTCTGTATGAGGAATGGGTAAGGCTGTGGCAACAACCGTACTAAGTGTATCTAAGCCTGTGGAGGAGCTAATGCAACCATTTGAAGAAGAAATGACCAATACGTAAATGGTCGTTGAATCGGGGTGAACACAAGGCGTTAGCAACGTGTCTTGCCCTGGCGCCATGCCAATATTGGGTAGCCATTGATAAGTGAAAGGGGGCGGTGCAAGATTGGTTGAGGCTAAACCTCCCGAAAGAAAGACACAATTAGAGCCGGGATCGTCACAAAAAGAAACATTTGCTCCTGCATCTGCTTTGGGAACGGGGCGTGTGCAAATTTCTACGCTATCAATGTTAGAAAGACAACCTACGGTATCTTGCACTTGAAAATAATAATTGGTACAAATCGAAGGATTTACGGTTGGGTCTTCGATAAAAGGATTACTGATGCTGGCTGTTGTTGGATTGTCGCTCCACCAAGAATAAGAATAGGCGGGAGTTCCTCCTAAGGTTGTGGCACTCATTGGAAAGGGACCTTGTCCTTCACAAAAAGAGCCATCTAAGCCTGCGGTTACTTGCGGAATAGCATTCACATAAATTTGCTTGCTAATTGTATCACTACAACCTAAATGAGTAACAATCAGGTTGATGGTATGATAGCCTATGCTATTAAAGGTAACACAACCCGGATTGGGCAAAGTACTATACATGGGATTGGCCGTAGGCCCAAATGACCATTCGTAAGTTTGCTGATTGGACAAGACTGTGCCTGTATATTGCAAGGTAACACAACCTCCCAAACAAGCTGCTTGCGAAGAAACGATAAAATCTGCCGTAGGTTCTTCCCATACATCAAACACAATAAAAGCAGTATCACTAATACAACCATCTTTCACCAAAAACAAAGAAACTGTTTTAGGTCCTGCATTATTATAAGATACGTTAAAAACAGTGTCTTGGTTAAATGCTTGCTGTGGAAATGCGCCCGAACCAAAATGCCAATATATTGCATCTACGGTGGTATCTCCTAAATAGACAAAGGTGAAATTATTACCCGTCAAACATTGGTCGGCAACGGGGGCAATAATTGGAAAAGGCGGCGAGAGAACTTGAACGTCATGGCAAATCTTAGGTGGGGTAACGCAACCTATTTGATTTACATCTAAGCAAACCGTTTGCGGACCTGATTGTGACCAAAAAATTTGAATAGGACCTTGCCCATTGCCGCTTGTTACCACGCCATTGGGTCCAAAATTCCAGTTATATGTTGCCAAAGGGCTGGCATTTCCTGTATAAACAAGTTGTTCAGGTTGATTAATACAAGTAGTATCAGGATAGGCAAAATCGGAATAAATAGAATCAGTAACGGTTACATTTACAAAAGTAGGGTCACCTACACAACCACTATCTGAAACAAACAAAGAAAGTGTTTTAATACCTTGCGTTGTCCAATATACTTGAAGGGGACCTGGACCCTGTGGATTTCCCGAAGCAATTACACCATTGTCAAAAGTCCAGTTATAAATGGCAGTGGGGGAAACTGTTCCTGTAAATTGAATGGTAGAATTTCCGCCTTGACAAACAGGGGACGTTGCTGTAAAAGGAGCTGGTGGACCAGGTTTAACGATAATGGTTTGTGTTACGGTATCAGGAATACGACAACCATTAGGGTCGCTTACCACTAATTGAACTTGATAAGTACCAATATTTACAAAGGTATGTACGGGCGAATAAGTGGTATCAATCGGCGTTCCATCATCAAAATCCCATTCATTTAACATTCCTACAAAGGAAGGAGTTCCATTGTTAAATTGTAAGGTTAGCGGCACACAACCTGTAATAATATTTGCCCCAGAGAGCGTGTCAATAGGGGTGAAAATTGCGTCAATTTGTGAAAAAGGAAAATCTATTTTAAAGACCGCTAAATTACAATTCGCACTGTTATTGGTATTGCTCCAAACCCCAGGCGTAGTAGGGAAAAGTGAATTTGCCCCACAACCTGCACATACCGCATGATAAATTGTTCCTTTGGGGTCAAAACGACTGGTGCCACCATCTACGTGTTCTGCCGAGCCATTTCCGCCAAAAAAAGTGGAATAAGTCAAACCTGCGGCATTAGGGGCTAACACCATAATATAAAAATCGCTATTGTCTGTTGTTTGCTGAAAACCATCAAAGGTAATATCTAAGCCCTGCGTTCCTCCTCCTGCACCAGAATTTACATTTCCTCCCCAACCTGAAACATAGATATTTTCGCAATCATCAACCAAAAATGCCGTAGGGGAAATGTTAATAGTAGAGGTATTTTGTACACCATAAGTCATTGCGAAATTATAAGCGGTGAAGTCCACGTCCATTTTGGCAATAAACTGGTGCGTATTAGGAACGGAATAGCCTGCGTTAATAGTAGGAAAATTGCCTAAGTTTTGTCCCGTAATATAAACGCCTGTTCCTGCCATGTCTAATTGCAACAAATAGGCTTGATCATAATCACTTGTTCCCACAAAAGTAGAACGTAAAATCGAAGTTCCCGTATTATTAAAGCGAGTGACAAAACCATCTGCAGGTCCACCATAATAAAACTGCCCTAAAACGCCCGCAGTCGCAGGGAAATCACCACTACTTGTCCCTCCACACACAAAAACTTCATTATTACTAGCAGGTTTTAAGGAATAAGCCGCATCATCTTCGCTTCCACCCAAATAAGAAGACCAAACCAAAGCACTGAGCGAAGTATTTAGTTTAAATACAACCCCATCTTGGTTTCCAATCAAACCTGTTTGTGGTGCACCTGCGCTAGTCGGGAAATTCGTAGAGCGCGTACAAGCCGCCACATAACAATCTCCATTTGCGTCTAATACAATCTCTCCTCTTCCATCGTCAGCGTAATTATGAGCAAGCGAAGCCGCAACATTATTGGCATCATCACCACTTCCTCCTACAAAAGTACACGCCAATAAAGTCCCTGTGGCATCAAATTTTGCCACATAAATGTCATATCCGCCATTTTGAATAACATCATAAGCACCCGTAGTAACAGGGAAATTGGCTGAATTAGTGCGCCCAAATACAAATAAATTAGAATTATTGTCTGTTACCATACTATGCGGTTGGTCTGCCCCCGCTCCCCCAAAATAGGTAGAAAAAACAGGCGCCGTTCCATTGGCATTATATTTAATAATAGAAGCATCACGCGGACCTCCTTGATAAACGGTTTGAAATGCGCCCGCCGTTACAGGATAACCAAAAGTGCCGGGCTGCCCACCTTGAAAAACAATTCCTCCTCCGTAGGCATTTCCTTGTAAATCATAAGTGGCGGTAAATCCCCAGTTATCTTGCTGCGAACCTGTATAGGTCGAAAAGATAACGGTTGGGTCAATGTAGAGCACTCGCTGCGTATCGTACCCATTCGGAAAGTCGAAAGAAAGTTGATTCTCAACCAAATGATATTTACAAGCAATTTGTGTTTGTTTTCCTTCAGCATTAATCTGGTAAGCATAAGGTTTTAACTCCCTCACTTCATTGACCGAAGTTTGAATATGTAAATCGCCTGATTCAGAAAGGCTTACTTTTTCTGCACCTTTGTATTCCAACAGAATTTGTTGGGGATTGGCTTGCGCTTGGACAATGAAATCATATTTTAATTTGCCCTCATTTTCATAAAATTTTGCATTAATTCCTTGATAAAGTTCTTGGTATTCAATTTCTTGAAAAGAAGAAACGCCCGATTTCCAATAAATCGGATTATTACCCATATAATAATTATAATAATCTTCATATCGCTTGTTAGGGGCGATATGGGGGCTAGGGTTGGCATTTACAAAAGCAACCTGATACAAATGACCTTTTACCGTTTCCGAAGTAGAAACATTTTCAGCCTGATGTTCATGGGAAAGAGCCTCATAAAAAACGTAATTGAGTTGCTGATTCTCAAACCACAAATCCCCATTTTTAAACCTAAGTCGGTAATTTGTTTTTGCTTCCCATTGCCCTTTGTTTTCAATGAAACGGATTTGATGGCTGCTTTTGGTCTGCGTTGGAGCTGGTTCGTTGTGTGCAAGTGAAGGTTGAATAAGGAGTCCGAGAAACAGACAGGTCAGAACGAATGGTTGATACATAAAATTCATATTATCAGATTGAACTAAAATCGCAAGCGAAATTACAAAGAGTTTTGCAAAAAATCAATAGCTCTGCACGAACGGTTAGTTTTGTTTCGTGAATGGAAATATATTGATGTTGAAATGAATGTTTCAAAAAGAGAAAATTTGTAGGTAATATTTTTTGCTATTTGCTTGATTTATACTTAGTTTTGTGGCGAAAAGCAGGTTTTTTTTATCTTCTTGAATCGTATTATTTATTCTATAAACTAATTTATCGACAAAATGAATAGCAGAAAAATAATTTATTTATCCATAATAATTTTCCTTAACTTAAACTATTATGGTTTATTTGCTCAAAAAATTCACTTGGGAATAAAAGGAGATTTCTCTTTGTGTTCTCAAACTGGCAAACTCAATGTACTTGAAAAACAAGATTTTATTGTGCAACCTGCCTTAGGCGTTTACCTTCAAGAAAGTCTTTCAAAACATTGGTTTTTGCAACAAGAAATTATATATGGTTCAAGAGGCGTAAAATATTCATTGGAAACTAATTCTGAGGTGGACACAAGTGATTTGAAATTAGTAGAGAATGGAACACGCACAAGTTCCTATTTAGATGTGCCAATTTTGCTAGGTTATAAAGCAGGGAAATTTTCGGCTTTTGTGGGAGGGCAAGCAAGTTTTTTACTCGCTGCAAAACTACAACGTAATTTTACCTTCACTTACACGCATCCTAATGCAGGGCAGGAAATCATTCGTTCTTCAGATGAAAACGACAAAAAGGACAATTACACTCCTTTTCAATACGGAATTATTGGGGGAATCGGTTTTGAAGTTCGCCCAAAATTTACACTTGGTGCGCGCTATTATTATGGCATTTCTCCGCTTTATAAAGGAGAGGTACGTGTCAGTCAGCAAGCAATTATGCTCGGCGCGAGTTTTCAAATTTTGTAGGACTAAATTTCCATCATAACCTACTATTCAGGTTTCTTTTTTTACCAATCAAAAGATGTAGGCAACGAATATTTGTGGATTTCGTTTTTTATACCGAAATTTCGCCTCGAATGAAATTTACTTTCATCTCGAAAGAGGATTTATTTATTTTATCTTAATCATAATATAATATAATATGACACAGCGTTTACTTGCCTTACTTGTCGCTATCTTATTGATTACAAATTACTTGCAAGCACAACACGCGCATGAAGGGCGCACTTGTGCCACCATGGAGTACAATCAAAAGAAAATGGAAAATGACCCCAAGTTTGCGGAGTTCCAAAAAAATTGGACAAAAAAAATGGAAGCAATTTCCAAGAATCCGAGCAAAACAAGGGGCGTTGTTTACGTAATCCCCACAGTTGTTCACATTCTGTATAAAAATGCGAATGAGCAACTTTCTATGGCTGATGTGCAATCCCAAATTGACATCTTAAACAAAGATTTTCGGAAACTAAATGCCGATGCAAGTTTGATTCCTGCGGGGTTTCAACCCATTGCTGCAGATTTTGAAATCGAATTTTGCCTAGCTACCAAAGACCCGCAAGGAAATCCTACTACGGGTGTAACTATTACCGCCACCACGAATCCTGGATTTAGTAGCGGAGCCGATGACATCAAATATACAGCACAAGGTGGTATGGATGCTTGGCCTACAGATACTTATTTGAATATATGGGTGGGAGATATTGGCGGAGGTTTATTGGGTTATGCGCAATTTCCGGGTGGTCCCGCTGCCGAAGATGGCGTAGTATCTAACTTTAACTGTTTCGGCTCGGCTAATACTACGGGGCAATTAATTCCTCAATATAATTTAGGCAGAACAGTTACACATGAAATCGGGCATTGGCTAGGTTTACGTCACGTTTGGGGAGACCAAGGCGGCTGTACCCCTGATGATAACATCGCTGATACTCCACCTCAAGACCAACAAAATTTTGGTTGCCCTGCTTTGCCTTTATTCGATGCTTGTACAGGTTCAGGAGCAGGGGTGATGTGTATGAACTACATGGATTATACCGATGATGCTTGTATGTATATGTTTTCTGAAGGGCAAAAAGCCGTTTCGAGAGCATTACTTGACCCAGGAGGGGCAAGAGCAAGTTTACTTACCAATAATACCAACCTTTGTACGATTATTCCACCGCCGCCAGTTGTTGTATTAGATGCAGGGTTAAATGGACTTACGCCTTCTGGTAATTCTTGTATAAGCATACTATCCCCTTCTTTTTCAATGGATAATGCGCTCAATAGTGACTCTATTTTGAATACGGTTGTGCTTTCCTATACGATTAATGGTGGTGCGGCACAAACTTATACTTGGACAGGAACGCTCGCACAAGGTGCAAGTACAAACATTACTTTGCCTGCTTTAACATTACCTGCGGGTGCAAATACGATTTCAGTGCAAGTAACTTCGGTGAATGGCATTACCGATGCTAACGCAACTAACAATGTAACAACGACTAATATTAATGTGATTAACGTTGCGCCTGGTGTCGTACCTCCGATTGCAGAAGGTTTTGAAAATAGTACTTTTGGAACACTTAGTGTTGTGAATCCTGGTGCAAATACCACTTGGCAAATTTTTAGTGGGGTAGCAAGTTTAGGCACAAAAGGGCTGAAAATTGCAAACTGGGGCAATTCTGCTTATAATGATGTTGATGAGTTAGTTTTGCCCGATATTGATTTGACAAATGGTTATATTCCAAGTTTGTCTTTTGATTATGCGTATGCAATGGCTACTTTGGGTTATTCTGATACCTTAGAAATTTTGATTTCGGCGGATTGTGGTACAAGTTATCAAACTTTGGCTAAATATTATAATAACTCTTTGGCGACAGTTTCTAATACAACTTCGCAATTTGTTCCTACGATTAAAAATCACTGGAAAAATTATACGCATAGCCTTGTGCCATATTTGGGGAATCCAGCATTAAAAATTAAATTCCGCAATACTTCAACGGCTCAAAATAACCTGTATTTAGATAATATCAATATTACGATGAATTTTACGGGGGTAGAACTACCTAATCAACTGCAAAATCAAGTATCTTTCTTCCCAAATCCTGCAAACGAGCAAGTGCAAATTCGCTATGAAGGAAATGCGGATAGTTATTTGAAAGTACAACTGCTTGATATTTCGGGTAGAGCTGTTTTGATGGAAAATTATCCTGTAAAAACAGGCAGCAATGATTTGTTTATGAACGTAAGCAACTTATCATCAGGTGTTTATATGCTTCGATTTGATAATGGAGTGGAGCGTTACACACAAAAATTAGTGTTGAATAAATAAAGGCGAGCATTTTTAAAGTTCGGAACTCTCTAAAGAGTTCCGAACTTTATAACAACATGAAAATGGCAGAATTTGACACAATTGCCCAACAATACGATACTGACTTCACTCATTCTCAAATCGGTAGTTTGCAACGGGCGCAGGTTTGGGAGTATTTGGATTTGCAAGACTGGCAGGGTAAAAATATCATAGAAACCAATTGTGGTACAGGCGAAGATGCGTTGATTTTTGCAAAAAAAGGCGCGAACATCTTGGCAACAGATATTTCTGAAGAAATGTTAAAGGTGTCAGCCCAAAAACTTTCCGCTTATCCTCAGGCGCAAATTGCTAGATGGAATTTGAACGAACCTCCTCCCGATATTTCTTCCTCTTTTGATTTTCTCTTTTCTAATTTTGGTGGTTGGAACTGCTTGACAGACAAGGAGATAACATCACTTGGGAAACATTGTCATTCTCTATTAAAAGAGCAAGGAGGTATGACTTTGGTCATCATGCCGCGTTTTTGTGTGTGGGAGAGTCTCTATTTTTTAGCAAAAGGCAGGCTTAAAGCCGCTTTTCGCCGCCTTTCCACTCAAGCAATTCCCGCAAAACTCGCCGACAATTATGTGGACACTTATTACTATAGCCCTGCGCAAATTCAACAATTTTTACAACCTTATTTTAAGGTAACACATTACCAAGCAATTGGGTTTTTTGTTCCGCCTTCTTACTTAGAACCTTTTTTTCGAAAAAGATCTAAACTATTGGCTTTCTTAGCAAAGTGCGAAAAAAAATGCAAGCATTTTTCGTTACTTGCATTTTGTTCTGACCATTATTTAATTCATTTAGAGAAAAAGTAAAAAGTATATACCAATTAATGCAGATGAAATAAATCATAAATCTCAGAATATATTAACTTTTGATATTCAAAATTATATTTCTGATAACTGAATAACTGTTCACTGATTCTTATTGTCGCCACAACCATTCTTTGGGAACAAGTTGCTTAGGTAAATTTTCGCTTTCCACTTGCATATCCAAACCGCCTTCGGTTTCCCAGCCTTTTCTGTGCAAAATTTGAAACTCATGGTAGCCCTTTTCTAATACAATTGTTTGCTGAAAACGTGGAATTGCTACCATACGTTTTCCCTTTTCCCAAAAACGATAAGGCTCTGATAATCC
>JBJXHA010000343.1:0-9323 GCA_046160275.1 Bacteroidia bacterium
CACAAGCAATAATTTTTTCTCGAATGCTTTGAATGATTTGCGGCAATTTATTCGTCCCAATGTGTGGATGTGCGTCAATTAAAATGTCGGAAGTTGCCCCAAAATAATGCAAATAATCTAATACACGTTGCGTATCGCCTCTTTTAGTAGAGCGTGTGTAGAGTTTTCCATCGGAAAAAGTACCTGCCCCGCCTTCGCCAAAGCAATAATTACTTTCAGGATTAACAATTCCTTCTTTATTTAAAGCCGCCAAATCTCTGCGTCTTGCCCGCACGTCTTTTCCGCGTTCTAACACAATGGGTTTTAGCCCCAATTCGATAAGTTGCAAGGCTGCAAATAAGCCCGCAGGTCCTAAACCAACGACAAATACGGGTTTTTCATTTGCCACATTTTGAAAAGCAGGCTCAAAAGTAGCAGGATTTTCAGGGTTTTCTTCTACCCAAACCTCATAGCGCAATTGAAAACGCACGTTTTTCCCCCGTGCATCAATTGAGCGGCGCAGTAGTTGAAAATGTGTGATTTGCTTTTCCGTAAGTTGCAATGTTTTCGCAATTTGTTGCAAAATAAAAGCCTCGTCCTGCACATTTTCGGGGGCAATATTGAGGTTACAAGTTTGACGCATTCTGTCGGTGATAAATGAGAGATTGTATGGATAAGGAGAAAAAACACAAAGTAGCAGAAGTTCAAGTACAAAGTAACACAAAGAAAAATCCCTTAACCCTTAACTTTGTGTATCTTAGTGGAAGAGATTTTGTGAAACTTGGTGGTAAAAAGAAAGGTTGATACTTTATTTTTCACCTATTGCCAAAACGCGACTTCTTTCCTATTCCATGGAATAAAAAAAACGTTTTCAGGAAGAAACCCTCCTAAAAACGCTGCAAAAATAAGGAAAATAACGATATTCTAGTTATTTATATACCCAAATTTCTTTAACCGCCGCATCTTTGTCTGCCTTACCTGTGGCTTTTACGGCACTTGTATTTTCGTCCATTTCTACATCAACGCCCGAAATATACATATTAAAATAGTCTCGGTTTGCAGGGGTAACAGTCAGCCCTTCAATCATCGAAAACTTCAATTTTGGATAGGCTTTTTTCAATTCTTCGTAACTACTTCCAAAGTGAATTTTTTCAGGATTTTGCATCTTCGGATTTTCAGTAACAAAACCAGTTACCTTTTTGCCTTCTTCTGCCAATGCCCAAAACAGTTCTTTTCCATCGGTGTCGCTTACCACCCAAGCAGGAATTTCAATGCCTTCACTCGGAAACATTTTATTCTTCGCTTTGGGATAAAGGGCAAAAAAGTCTTTCTTGCTCATGCCCATTTTTGCTTTGCCCATTCGCCCTTTGTCAAAGGTGTAACTTTCATCAGCCACAGGTGCAACTTCGGTTTTCACTTCCGTAGCAGGTGCAGGCGTTTCTGCGGGCGGAGTATTGGTTGTAGTATTAGCAGGAGCCGAAGGAGAAGTAGTATCACTTGCAGCAGGCGTATTGCTAACGACTTGTCCGTTTGTTGCCGCTTCTTTTTTGTTGCAAGCAATAAACACAAAACTTAGGCTGATAAGCCCTGTAAAAAAGAGAGATTGTAATTTCATAAAAAAATAAGTTATGTGGAAAAATGAATATCTTTCATAAACCTAGCAAGGTGCAGGAAACACCTTGCTAGGTTTAACAGCCAAGTTTGTTTATCATTCCCAAACCTAGTGAGGTTTTTCCTGAACCTCACTAGGTTTAAACAAGCGGCAGTAACTTCGTACTTTCCACCGTAATTTCTGAACCTTCAGCTAACATGACAGAAGCAGGTTTTAGGCGATTCAAAAAGGCGAAATCTGCACCATAAATTGCCCCAAAATCAGCATGAATTTCATGATTTATGACAGGATAATGCAGCCAACGCGGGTGTGTAACCTCATATTCCATTGTTTTTTGGTCATTAATTTTGGTATAACCCCAATAATGTTCAGTAATAAACTCTGCTTCACTTCCTATGGGAATCTCCTGCGCCTCTTTTTCCGCCTGAACACGAAACGTATGCCAATTTTCTTTACATTCCCATTGATATTCAACCTCTCTCCCTTGCTCAGTTTCTGTCCAAGTATGGCGCATTTCCATTGTTTCATAATGTTCATTGTATAAAGTATTTGCCACAAAACTTATCATCATTTTGGGAACAATTTCCTTAATAAACACAACACCTCGCTTCCATGTATCCCCAGATTTTCGTTTCACATAAAAGCGTAAATTTACCTCTTCAAAATGGGTATGAAAAGGAATATTTACCCCTAACATCTTGGTATTCACAAACATAAAACCCACCAAACTCACATAACAATGCCCTTCCCAAATATCTAATTCGGTTCCATTTGGAAGATAAGGCAACAGCACTTGGCTATCTATTTCGTAATTTGCAATGGCAAGCTTACGCCACTCAGCAGATAAAAAACGCATAAAATAGTGAATAGTGAATAATGAAAAGTGAATAATGAAGAGCTTAAGTATTTAGTAATAATTAGTTTACGTTGTTTTCTATTATAAAAAGATAATTATCAATAAGAACACGATGGTAATTAGTTTATGATATGAAAAAATCAAAATATTGATAATCAATTGTTTAATCTTTATTTCAATTATAAACTATCACTTGTCACCTACTTACTTTATATCTGTTTACTGATAACGGTAAATTGTCAACTGCCGCTTATTATTTATTACTTACCTATTATTGTAACAAATCTAAGGTATTATTTGTTTATTGGGTGATTCTTTTGTAGAATTTTCAACAAATAGATGCCTAAAATGCTTCATTACGTGGGGTAAAATTACTTATTTTTTAACGCGGAAATTAATTCCCACGCTAAAAAATAAGTAAATTGATGAAAGATTTAGGAACTTTTAGCCCATTTACAGTACTGTTTATTATTATTCACTATTCTCTATTCATTAGATTTTTTATGTTTACAGGAATTATAGAACGTTTGGCTACGATTCAAGCGAGGACGCAAACAGGTACAAACGTTACTTTTACCTTAGCTTGCGATTTTCCCGATGCCATTAAAATTGACCAAAGTATTGCGCACAATGGCGCGTGTTTGACGGTTACAAGTGTTGATTTACAAGGCGATACGAGTATTTATACAGTAACTGCGGTACAAGAAACGTTGGATAAGACAAATTTAGGCGATTGGAAAGTAGGAAATAAAGTGAACATTGAGCGATGTTTGCGGGTAGGGGATAGGCTTGATGGGCATTTTGTGCAAGGTCATGTGGATACAATAGGAACGGTAACAAACATCGAAGATAAAAATGGTTCTTGGAATTATTACATCGAATTTCCTACCGATTATGCGAATTTGCTGGTAAATAAAGGCTCTGTTACGATAAATGGCACGAGTTTAACGGTAGTTGAGGCAAATTCCCATCAATTTTGGATAACAATTATCCCCTATACCTACGAACATACGAATTTTCACCAATTACAAATTGGCGATAAAGTAAATTTGGAATTTGATATTTTGGGGAAATATATTCAAAAGATGAAGGGTTTGTAAAGACATGAAAAATATTTTTCAAAAAATGAAAAAAAATTTGCTTTCCTCAAAAATACTTCTTACACTTGCATTGTCAATATAACACAACCCGCTAAACTGTCATTTTCATGCAAATTATTTCATTACACATAAATTATACATATATTGTAATAAACGGGGGGGAAATATCCTAAACCCATCTTCTACGTCTTTATTCGCGCCTAAGAAGTACATAGCTCTTTTTGCTGTGACTTCTTAGGCGTTTTTTCTTGGCTGTTTGGCTGTCATACTGTTAAGTATCTTCTCACACGCAGCTTAAACGCCATAACCAATATTTTTCATTTTTAACTACACACTTTTATGAAACAATTACTTTTTACTTCGCTGATAATGAGCTTGCTATGTGTTACTTCTTGTAGAAAAGAGGAAGTGAAAATGCGCAATAACATTGTGGGAGAATATCACATTCAAGGGACTTATTATAAGAGATACCCCCCTACACACAGTGTTATAGATAGGAAGATAAAAATTCTGAAGGTAGATAAACATAAAGACCAAGTTGCTATTGATGACCCTGTTGGGACAAATATTACACTGACTTATACTGACAATGGTATTTATATTTTCAAACAATATACAAAAGGAAATGAGGGAAAAGATACTTTACAACTACTATCTGATGGGAAGATATCTTATCGTTCTCTATATTATACTTATGATATTTATGACACAACACTTGTTCATTACACTGGTATGAAAGTAGAATAATACCCACATTCAAATCATTGCATTAAAGCACCTCTATTTGTGATAGGGGCTTATATGTTATTGTTTCATTTTAACTAAATCATTTTATGAAAAAGCAACTCCTGCTCGCTGCTATGCAGTTGAGTCTAGCATTTCTATGGGCGCAAACGCCGCAACTTTTGATGTATCAAACATCGTATTACGCGCCAGCCGTACCTAAGGATACTATCATTACTTATGGTTGTGGTAATCCCCCTGCCGAGCAAAAACTTTGGCAAAATTGGGCATTGCCGAGTAGCATTGAGAGTTTAACGGGCTACACTTATCAGAACAAAGTGCAGACAAATAGCCCTTTTAATTTTACTGAAATTGTAAATGGACAAACGGTTACGCACAATTATCATCATCTTAGCCGCGAACAATTAGAATGGTTTATGAAGCACACTATTAAAAATTACTCCTCCAAATCCTTCAAATACCCTTTCAATCTCTCCAAATATACACCAAACAAGCGGTAAATATACCATTTTAAGACAAAGTGAAACAGTCCACTAAGGGCGATAAGGGAAAGAATTCCTGTGATAACGATGAGCGGATTTGCAAGAAATTGACGCAAGGTTTCTTCTTTTAGCGAGAGATAAAAGCCGAAAATATAGCCTAAGGTCGAAGTAATCGGCACTAAAACGAGATAACCGTAATAATAAAACTTCACAAATCGCTCTAATTGCTGCACAAAATCGGCAAGTGAGCTTTTGAGTGTAGTGTCTGTTGAAAGGTGAATATTGCGTAAAAAGACAGATTTTTGGTAAAAATAGAAGGTATAGCCAAGGCTCAAAAAGCCAAAAGCAGCTAAGGCTACACGCAAATGCGCGTCATCCGAAAAATAGTAGGCAATAGGAAACAGCAATAACACAATAATAGCAGCACTTAGCTCCCATTTTACATTTTTTCTTAACCTATCAATTGCATTATCCGATTTGCCTTTGAGCAATTCGCGCAAATGATTTTGGTCAAAAGCTGCCGCTTCTTGCTGCTTACTATAAGCGTTCCAAATATCTTTTAAATCATCTGTCATTAAAAATAGTGGATAATGAATAATTGAAAATTGATAATGATGTTAAATTTTATTGTCAATTCTTTACGTAAAATAGATGCTATCAATCCATTTTTACCAATAAAAAGAGGAGAAATTTCCTTTTTCTCTTTTCGTAATGCTAACAAAATAAGCTACCAATTTCAAAAATATATTTACTTGGTAATCAATATTTTATTTCTGATAACTGTTTACTGTTAATTGTTCACTGCCGCTTCGCTATTCCTTTACCAAATGTGGTGTCATCATTTTTCGTAATTTTTCTTTGATTCGGTTCATGCGCACGCGCACGTTGTTCGAAGTGATTCCGACTGTTTCTGCAATTTCTTCCGACGAATATTCATCTAAATACATCATCACAATTGCTCTTTCTATTTCTGATAATTGTTTGATGGAATCTTCGAGCAATCTGAATTTTGCTTCTTTTTCGGGGTCTTGAACCTCCTCCGCAATTTTAAAAGAAATGTCCTCCAAATCTGTCTTTTCGGGGCGGCGGCTTTCTTTTCGATAGGCAGAAATCGCAATATTTAACGCCACACGGTAAATCCAGGTCGTAAATTTAGCATCACCCCTGAAAGTATTGTAAGACTTCCAAAGTTGAATCACAATTTCTTGAAACAAATCTTTTCTATCATCTACATCGTTGCAATACATATTACAAACTTTGTGGATGATACCCTGATTCTTGCTAATAATTTGGATAAACTCCGTTTCTGATAATTGCGGTGTCAAAGCCTTTTCTTTTCGTATGTGTCGTTGAGAGGAGGGAAATGTTACAACGGGTGTTTCAAAAGTGATTTTAGGTAAGTAATTATTTGAAGCGAGTGCAAACTAAGTACACTGTAAAGGAAAATTTCTAATGTTTTGCGGGCTGGTCATGCTGTAAGCATCTTATCAAACCTAGCTTGAACACAATGGGTGATAAGATGCTTACAGTATGACAACCAGAGAGAAATGCAATAAAACTTAATTTACACTGTACTAAGTGCACATAAGTAGGTTATAAGTGATAGTTTACAGTTGAAATAAAAGTTAAATTATTGATTGTTAATATTTTGAAATGTTTTTTTATCATAAATTAATTCTTACCGAGTGCATATCTTTAGTAGAAAAACCAGAAAGTAACACAAAGAAAAAGCCCTTAGCCTCTCACTTCGTGTTACTTTGTGGAAAATACTTTGTGAAACTTTGCGGTAAAAAAAAGCAAGTTTGATACGTTATTTCCCCCTATTCCTTACGCTAGTATTGTCTGTTATTGGCAGTCAAACTACTGCTTTTCCCCCTTATAACGGCAAGCGTCCCATTGAGAATCTGAACCATTCGAGATAACATAAAAAATGCTATCTTTTTTCGTTTTTTTCGTATTCCAAAAACTAATGCGAATGTAATCTTTGGGGTCAGAAGAATTATAATCTTTGATAATCTCCGCACTTCCGCCCGAAAGTACCACGATTGCTTTGCCATTTACCACCACCGTAGAGTCATTATCGCCTTTTGTTACTACCACTTCCTTGATTTCATCAGGCAAATTCGTTTGTTGTGGCTGGTCTAACACATTGTAATAGGAGCAAGCCGTATTGCATTTGTACGTACCAATCCAACTTTCGCGGTAATCAGTGTCACCAGGTGCTAAGCCCAACTGCTCACACGCCATAAAAGTCATGGCGAAAAGGCTCAAAAATAAGATGCTATGTGATTTCATTTTATAAATTTAATGGATAATTGAGAAAGGATAATTGAGAATGATGTTGTTTTGACTACGTAATAGACGAAAGTTTCATAAAAATGGCTGCTTTACTTCTCATTTCTGCGACTAAACAAGTATAATTCTAGTTCAGCAATAGAGTTAAACTGCTTGTATGCCTCCTTTTTTAATGCTTCTTTAGCTAAACCAATAATCCTTTTATAATCTTCTTTTCCCTGCATTTGCGTCCAAGGGGTAATGTCAATTTTTAATGCTTGTTGAATCACTCTATCCACAGGAAAATGTGGGGGAGTGGGAATTTTATCTAAACACCATTGATATTTTAGGTACAAATTGAGCAACTTTTGGCTCACTCCGAAGTTTAATTGTCCCCCTTTCAGAATGTTCTCAAATTTTTTAGAAAAATTGCTAAGATTTTCAATATTTACAATGTGTTCTTCCCCACTTGCCTCAGTACGATATTTTTCAGCTATTGATTTGAGTTGCTCATGAAGTTCACTGCGAAAACTGCCTCGAACTTTTTCGTCTGCTGTGTCTTGGTAAACATTTGCCCTTTGAAATGCTCCGCCTATTGTCAGTATCCAAATTTCGCTTTCCAAAAAGTCCGCTTTATTTGTCAAATGATTGTCCATTAAGTATTCGGTAATAATGAGTTTATATTGATGTCTCCATTTAAAGTATTGATAATAAGTAAGTTGAAGTAATTCTCCATTATTCATTCTCCATTACTTAACTCCCGAATCATCTCCAACAACTCCTCTACGTGTCTTTCTTCCAAATTCGTTTGTCCAAAAACAGCACGAATGGCATATTTTCCATTTAATTTGGTGTGCGTAAGAAATACCTTTCCTGTATCATTCAATCTTTGAAGAAATTGTTCATTCCATTGATTAATGCTTTCGAGGGAATCGTTGGGATTTGGAACAAAACGGAAGCAAACGAGGTTGAAAGAAAGTGGCGCAAGAATTTCAACCGTTCTAAATTGAGAAATTTTATGGGCAAATAAATAGGTAAGCTCCAAATGTAGGCGTATTTTTTCTTGTAATCCGCGCAAACCATAGGTTCTGATGACAAACCACAACTTCAAAGCGCGAAAACGCCTGCCCAAAGGAATCCCCCAATCGCGGTAATTATTGACTTCGGCATCTATTCCCGTTTTCAAATATTCGGGCATAATTTCAAAAGTCCGAATCAACGTGCCTTTATCTTTTACAAAATACAAAGAACAATCGAAATTGGTAAAAAGCCATTTATGCGCATTAAACACAAGGCTATCCGCCAAATCTATTCCTGTGAACATAATACGCTTTTCAGGTAAAATCATGGCTGCACCTGCAAAAGCAGCATCAACATGCAGCCAAATGTCCCATTTTTTGCAAATCTCTGACAAGGGAATGATTTTATCTACCGCCACCGAACTTGTCGTACCAATGTTTGCAATCATACACAAAGGCGTATAACCTAATGCAATGTCATTTTTTATGGTCTTTTCAAGTTCACTAGCATTGATGGAAAAATTTTCATCTGCGGGAATTTTACGTAAATTGTTAATGCCCAAGCCTGCAATTTTTACCGCTTTGTCAATAGATGAATGTGTTTCCGTAGAACAATACACCGTAAACTTCTGATTTTCAAAGCCTTTTTGGTTGATTTGGTAATTCGTAGCCCTTTCCCTTGCCGATAAAATGGCGCAAAGCGTAGCCGTAGAAGCCGTATCTTGAATACAACCTTCCCAATCTTCCGCTAATCCACACATTTCTCGCAGCCATTCCATCATTTTTTGCTCCAATTCCGCTGCCGAAGGCGAAGTTTGCCACACCATACATTGCAAACCCATTGTCGCTGTCAACATTTCGGCAAGAACAGAAGGCGCGCTCGTATTCGCAGGAAAATAAGCATGAAAATGCGGGTGTTGCCAATGCGTAACACCTTGCAATATAAGTTGCTGAAAATCTTCAAAAATGCGCTCAAAACTTTCCCCTTCAAGCGGCGCATTATCAGGCAATTGACGATAAATCTCCTTGGGCTGCACCTGCGACTTCACAGGATACTGCTCAATATTTTCCCAATAATCCGCCATCCAATCCACGACTTCATGGGCGTGTTTTCTAAACTCTTGGTGTGTCATGCTTATTGTTATGTCTGTAAGAGACTGCTTTTCTATTTTTTAAGGCGCAAAGCTACAAAAATTTTGAAAAGAAAGAAAGGGTATTGTTAATATGTTTTGCATTGTGTTGCGGTAGGGGGGGGGG
>JBJXHA010000344.1:0-5698 GCA_046160275.1 Bacteroidia bacterium
AAACGCTGAAAGGTAATTTGAGAAAAAAGTAACCACCAAATTCCGACCATTAAAAAGGACAAACGCGCTGCAAAACCTGCATTAGGAAGCATAAACCAATCTGGATGTTGTACCATTAATAAATTGACAATCAATAAAATAACACTACCTACATAGCCATAAGTAAATCCTTTCGCACTCACTTCATCGTATCGGTCGGGGGTAACGATTTCCAGCAAAAAGGCATTGTAAAACACCATACTTCCTGTAAAACCCACACTTGCCAAAATCGTCCCGATAATGCCGAGTTCGATGTTTTCGCCTGTAAAGAAAAAGAGGGACATACAAGCAAACGAACCTAAAGTGGTAAAAAAGCGCATAAAAGGCTTTTTCCTTCCGCCATAATCGGCTATACCTGATAAAAAGGGCGATAACACCGTAATTATTAGGAAAGAAAAAGAAAGTGCATAGGAATATAAAACAGTATTGTTAATAGGAAAACCTAAAAAAGATACTATTTCGCCTTGAAAAGCTTCTTTTGTAACCGTATTGTAGTAAGCGGGGAAAATCGTGGCAGTAATGACAAGGGCATACGCAGAGTTTGCCCAATCAAAAAAGTACCAACCTTGAACTGTTTTTTGATTATTTAATTCCATATCAATGCTGTAATTCTATAACTGTCTGATTATTAAAAATTTACGCAAATTTTGTATCTTGTAGCGGCATATAAAAAACAAATATAGAACCTTAAAATGAAAAAAGCCAATTTTTCCCCTCAGAAAAGGCAATAATTATCTGGTAATGATAGGAAGTTTACCTTGTGAAGTATTTCTGTATCATTGTTTTGTGTTATCAATAAAATAACAGCACCTTGTAACGAAAAGTTGAAAATATTAGAAAAGAAGCGCAAAAACTAGGAAATAAAAAGGGAATCAAATAACTTTGAAGCAGAAAATAAAAAAGCGACTAACAAGTTGCTTGTAGTCTCTTGCCACTTTGAGTCTAACTCACTGAATCTAAACGCACTAACCGTAGAAGGAGGGGCATTAAGTATTCGGTAGGAATTAGTTTATGTTATTGTTTTCACTCAAAGCATTGATAATAAGCAAGTTAAAACCATTTTTCATTCTCAATTATTAATTATCCATTACTTACAGTGTAATTACTTACGCAAAGTGAATAAATAAAATCATCTTTAAAACATAACAGATATGGCAGCAAATCCAAAGAACCCATTCACTTGGGTGGAAATTTATGTGGAAGATATGAGCAGAGCTCAAAAATTCTACGAAACTGTTTTACAAATCGAAATGGTATCCATGATGACACCAGGCGACTTTAGTGACTTAGAAATGGTGAGTTTCCCTTGGGCGCAAGGAGAAGGTAACATAAGTGGAGCTTTATGTAAGACGAGCGAAATGAAACCTGGAACTGGTGGAACTTTGGTTTACTTCACTTGTGAAGATTGTGCTGTTGAAACAGCAAGAGTAGAAAATGCAGGCGGACAGGTATTGCAAGGCAAGTATCCCATTGGAGAGCACGGATTTTGTTCCATTATAATGGATACGGAAGGTAATACGGTGGGGTTTCATTCAAACAGCTAATTTACAGCACAAACTACGCGCAAAACAAAGATACAGAAAAGAGGCTATCCAAAAAGGCTAATTCACAAAAAAACTACTCATTTTGATTGCTTTTTTATTATGTTCTACGTAAAAAGTTCGGAACTCTTCGAAGAGTTCCGAACTTTTTAGACAGCCTCTCATTACTGCATTTAAGCAAAAATATTGTAACCAATAATATATAAAAAACGTGATAAAAGCTATTTTAGAAATTTGGTATATACCCATCATTGTAGCAGGTGCTTTAGGAGTTATGGGATTACTTATGCTCCCTTCTACATCTGAATTGGTTTTTTATGCAAGTTTAGGTTTCCCTTTTATAGCCTTGGTCATTTCTGGGATAATTGGAGTGTATAGGTTATTTAAAAAAGAGTATTTAAAAGGCATACTTCAGATTGGGATAACAATGATTTTAAGTTTTTTAGGCTTAAGCATTCTTTCTTTTGTCATGAGCTATTATCCTTATGATTATTATTCGGATCATTTAGAGATTCCCCTAAACATTAAATTAGAGAAACCCCTAAATGCTGATTCAAAAGAAGAAAAAAACGCAACTATTCATTTAGAAACAAAAAATCATACCTTTATTTTATTCAATTCATCTCAACCTGGAATGTACACATATCATGTCTGGTTAAAGCCCAAAGAAAAAGGTTTTATCTATTTAAAAGCGTATGAGATAACCAAAAATGATAGACTTTCAGAAAGCCGATTGATGAGAGCTTCTAAAATAGAAATAGACTCCTTAGAACTTAAATTGCATTCAAATGAGTTTACCATATATGAAGGAGATTGGGGTAAACCGTATAGCGCAAGAATCGAGCTTTGGTTTGTGCCAAAAGAAGGCGCACAAGAATATATGCTTTTATCAAAGAATTATCTCATAGAAGGTTGGATGAGGTAAAATGAAAAATGGCTACAACAAACCTTCTACTGCCTCTAGTCGTTTTTCAAGTTAACCGCGCAAAAAACCGCTACGAATGTCAAGAATCATACACAAAACCTTGCAGTACGGAATAAGAATTAACAATAAAAATCATGATAAAACACCCCATCACTCCCGTCTCCATCCGCACGCAAGAACGCGTTTGCGAAGTAGCTTGGTTTGACGACCTTTGTGGAGGCGATACCGCATATTTGGGTACTGTTGACCCAACGCGGAGAAGTAATTTTGAACATTGCAGCGATATTATAACTACTGCCGACAAAATGGGTTTTTCAAATATCCTGTTGCCTACTTCTTATGTGGTAGGGCAAGAAGTTTTGCCCTTTGCCTCGGCAATGGCTTCGCAGGTGCAAAATATCAATATGTTGGCTGCCATTCGGACGGGGGAAATTCACCCTCCAATGTTGGCGCGACATTTAGCAACCCTCGACCATTTGTTAAAAGGTCGTTTGACCGTAAACATTATCAATTCCAATTTGCCTGGATTAAAAGAAGACCCCGATTTGCGTTACCAGCGTTGTGGCGAGGTGATTGAAATATTGAAACAGGCTTGGACGCAGGAAGAAATTGATTTCAAAGGGGAAATCTATGAATTTAAAATGCGGGCAGATGCCGCAAAACCCTACCAACAAAATGGCGGGCCTTTGCTTTATTTTGGAGGGATTTCACCAGGTTCAAAAGAGGTTTGCGCCAAATATTGCGATGTCTTTTTGATGTGGCCAGAACCCGAAGAAAATATTTATGAAACCATGCAGGATTTGAGCAATCGTGCTGCTGCGCATGGGCGCACCATGGATTTTGGCTTGCGAATACACGTGATTGTACGTGAAACAGAGGAAGAAGCAAAGGTATACACCAAAACCTTGATGTCAAAATTCGATGCACAGGTTGCCGAACAACTCAAAAATCGCACCCAAGATGCGCAATCTATGGGCGTTTTTCGCCAAGATGAATTGCGCAAACAGGCTGAT
The DNA here is from genome assembly GCA_046160275.1 of Bacteroidia bacterium. Taxonomy (GTDB): domain Bacteria; phylum Bacteroidota; class Bacteroidia; order J057; family J057; genus JBJXHA01. The sequence continues at coordinate 3,519 of JBJXHA010000344.1, forward strand.
GCCGATGACTTTATCGAGTCTATGCTTTGGATGGGAATTGGGCGAGCAAGGTCAGGTTGTGGAGGTGCTATCGTGGGTACTCCTGAGCAGGTTATTGAAAAACTGAATCGTTATATGGATATGGGTATCCGCTCATTTATCCTTTCAGGTTATCCGCTTATCGAGGAGTGCGAATTGTTTGGGAAGCTCGTATTGCCCCACCTAAACAATGTTAAATTGTCGGTGCTGCAAGGTCGTACCCCCAGCGAAACGCCGGAAACGCCACTTACCTTTGGGGCTTTAAAGGCTTAAAAATGAAACTATTATGCTCCAAACACTTAGTATCGTTGATTCCGTAGTCGTTGTATTGCTGCTACTTTTTCTTGTTATCTCTAGTATGTATTCCAGTTTTGAGAAAAAAGACGCGGAAGCATACTTTATGGCAGACCGTTCCTTAAAATGGTACTCGGTTGCAGGCTCTATTTTTGGGACAAATATCCATGCCCAACAAATTATCGGGATGATGGGCGTGGGTTATTCCATCGGCTTCGTTCAAAGTCATTACGAAGTGTGGGCTGTCCCTGCCATTCTTGTCTTGGCTTATGTTTTTATTCCCTTATATCGAAAACGGCAGTTTTTCACCCTTTCTCAATTTCTTGAAACCCGTTATAACGGGCATACGCGCTTGGCTTACACAATTGTAATGATTACCTTCATTATGATTCAATTGATTGGGGCTTTTTATATCGGCAGCCGTACTTTGGGGTTACTGCTAAGTGGCTCTTCGTTTGAAATAACTTATTGGCAAGGGATTTTGGTGATTGCAAGTATTACCGTTGTTTTTACCGTGTTCGGAGGGATGAAGTCGGTAGTAACAGCCGATAACATACTAACGGTGATTATGTTAATAGCTGTTGTATTGATGGGCAGCCTCGTGTATATGCAGCCAGAAATTGGAGGTTTTTCGGGTTTACTGAAATTAGATGCAGCAGGAACGCAAAAAATGCACTTGTATTTGCCCAGTAATCATCCTAAATTACCGTGGCTGGGCATTTTTACAGGACTTACGATTCTTAATTTTTTCTATTGGACAACCAATCAATATCAGGTGCAGCGCGTTTTGGCTGCTGAAACCGACCGAGATGCGCGTTTAGGTTCTATTGCGGCAGGTTTTCTCAAATTATTAATTCCTTTCTTTTCGATTGGCGCAGGAACAGCCGCTTTTTACCTGTTCAAAATCCGTTACGGAGCTGATACCATTAAACCTGATGATACTTTTTTGACCTTGCTTAAAACCGTTGTACCTATGGGCTATGGTTTTGTAGGTTTGATTTTAGCGGGGTTAATGTGCGCTATTTTTTCGGCGATTTATTCCATGATGAACTCTGTTTCGACCATGATGGCATTTGATGTCTATCAAAAATACATCAATCCCACAGCGAATGACAAATGGGTGGTGCGTTTTGGACAGGGTTTTGTGGTGGTAATGTGCGCCATGGCTGCGGTGTTGGCGTTTGTTACTTTTGACCCTAATTCGTCCGATAATTTTTTCCTACGCATTGCCAACCAAACCTCCTACATTAAGCCGGGTTTAGTGGTTGTATTTTTCTGGGGGATTCTCTGGCGAAAATCTCACCCTACTGCGGCAGTTATTGCCTTGTTAGGTGCACCTTTGGTGGGACTTTTTTGCGATTATGTCTATGCAAATGTACTCACCGATATTCCTTGGGTGCGCGATACCTTCGGTGTTGAATTGAATTTCCTCTACCGCGTATTTGCGATTACCGTGTTAGATTCGCTGGTATTGGTCGTTCTCAGTTTGTTATTAAATAAAAAAATCCCCCTAAGTGCCGAAGCACATAGTCTAACCATCGAATTTAGTGGGATTCGTAAAGCGATTCTTAGGGCTGCTTTGATTCATATTCCCTTAATTAGCCTTGTCTTGTTGCGTGTTTTTACCCCACAATTCACCGCTTTTCCTGCTGCTTTTTTGACTTTGATGCTGTTTATATGGTATTGGAAAAAAACGGATAACGAAGTGCCTTTTTATCAATCAGATGTCTTTTATGCAGGAATTTTGACGGGTTCTATGGTCTTCATTATGTATTATTTTGCTTAAGTATTTGCTAATAATTAGTTTATGTTAGTACTTTTGCTTAAAGTGTTGATAATAAGTAGGTTAAACCGACCTTCCGCACCCC
>JBJXHA010000345.1:0-2563 GCA_046160275.1 Bacteroidia bacterium
GATAATGAATAATGGATAACCACTTTAACTCATTTATTATCAATTATTTGAATAAAAAGCTAACATAAACTAGTTATTACTGAATACTTATGTAAATTTACTAGTGAATAATGCTTTTGTAAAACACTCATTCCTTTGGGAATAGAGTAGGCTGACTTGAAGATGCATAATTCGATTTCCAAAGGAATGAAGCATTTGCTTTCACTTGCTCCGAAGCTTCTTTATTTCTGAATACAAATTTTTTCTACTCTGAAACCTTTGCCCGAAGATACCATATATAAATAATTTCCGCTATTTAGCGTTGAAAGATTATAACGGTATTCATGTTTCCCGGCTGGCATAGTGCCACTAAACAGGTTCATTACCTCTTTTGCGTTCATATCAAAGATTCTTACGGTAACAAAATCTTCTTCCATTGTACTGAAGCGTACCTCAAAATTTCCATCGCTAATAGGATTGGGATATAACGCAAAGTCTTGGGTAATATCTAATGCCTCATCTATGCTTGTGAATGTGTTATAATTCAAGGCATCAACTAATAAAACAGAATTGCCCTTTGCACCACCAGATGCAGCAAAAATTAGAATACTGCCGCTATCGGGTACAAGTGTAGGAGCGTCATAGTCGAAAGCAACTGAAAAAGGAGTATAGGTTGCGGCAGCAAGACACTCTACCCCAGCAACGCCCAAAACATTAGCATCCCCCCCAGTATTAACATAACCTGCTTTTGTAAGACTACCTAACACAAGTGCTGTATCACCATTCAAGGGGGTGTATTTGTAATAGCCTGTCAGGGCAGTATATCGGGTTGCAACGGGATAGGGCATACAGTATGCTAAACCTTCTGTTGTATCCGCAGCTGTAACTTTGTTTTCTACCTTTATGGCATAACTCCCAAGGTATTTGTCTGTGCTTCGTGAAACCGTAGCAACAGAAAACCCAAAATCGACCCACCCGTCAGGAGCGGCATTTGCACCTGCACTCCAGTTTTCAAAACCAGCATTAGGAATTTGTGCAGTTGCCGTAGTTACAGCAACAATAAAGATTGTAAATGTAAGTATAATTCGTTTCATTTTACTGTTGTCAGTGATTATAGTGCTGACACCACACTTCTAATAGGTGCTAGTTAAAATTTACGTACTAGTTAATAGACTGATTACAAACAAACCATAACATTTTATGTCTATTACCTGTATTAAATAACCGTTGTAAAGTTGAAAAAGAAAAAAGTTGCATGCAAAAGGTTTGGGACGAAAGCCCTGTTTTTGGGGACTAATAAAAATTATGCCTTCGATTGAATTAAAAAACAAGTGCCTTGCTCATTGCTATCTATTGTGAGGACTGCTCCTAGTTGCCGAGTTAAGCCTCTTACAAGGTGCAAACCCAAAGAGGTAGTTTTTTGAAGGTTAACTCCTTTGCTAATTCCTACGCCGTCATCTTTCACAGAAAGTTGAAATTTGTGTTGATTTTTATGAAAATCAATAAAAATATTGCCTTTTTCTCGCCCTTGAAACGCGTATTTATAACAATTTGTAATCAATTCATTCAAAATCAAGCCTATAGGAATAGCATTATCAATATCCAGTTTAGCATCATCAACATCCAAATGTACCTCTATTGCTTGCGCTTGGTTATTTTCCGCTTGTTTAATGTTTTTCACTAACATTTCTAAATACGTTTTTATCTCCAAAGAAGAAAGATTATCAGATTTATATAAGTTTTGGTGAACTAAGGCAATGGAAAACACACGGTCTTGCCCATCTTTTAGGTTTTTGCGGGTAGCTTCATCGGTTGCTTGCTGCGACTGTCTTTCCAGCAGCCCAGCAATAATTTGGAGATTATTTTTTACGCGATGATGCACCTCTTTCAATAGCATTTCTTTGTCTTTCAGCGATTGCGCTAATAAATCTCTCTGTGCAGAAATGGTTTTGTTATCCTTGTTGATTCGGAAGTAAACCCACAAAGCACTTATCACCACACAAATCAAGGCAATTACCGCCCAAAGCGTAAATTGGCTCTGTTTTTTATTTTCTTTTTCCGCTAATTGAAGGCTGGTTTGAAATTTATCCGTTTCGATTTGCATTTCCGTCTGCCAAAGTTTGCGCTTATCTTGCTGGGAGTTAAGGCTGTCTTTTACTTCGTTTGCTAATTTTTGGTATTGAAAAGCTTGTGTATAGTCTTTTTGGGCTTCGTAATAATTTACGCAGTTTTGATAAAACCTTAAGTTAAAATTATAAAAGAAAAATACATCACATTCTGCCTTAATACGGCTGGCTTTTTCAAGCAAAAGCTTAGTTTCTTCCCATTTCTTAAAATGTAGTTTTATCTTTATCAAAACTTGTAATGCATTAAATACAGCTTCGCTGGCGGTTTTGGGCTCATTCACTATTCTCTCAGAAAGCAATACATATTGATAGCCGCTATCAGCCAATGCCTCACAAGTGGAATATTTTCCCATCTCTAATAAATATTCTGCCTGGTTTAAACAAGAAAGTCCTTGCCAAAAAACAGGATACCAGTCTTTGGAATTCGTACGCAAACGCTCTTCATAACTTACCTCGTA
>JBJXHA010000346.1:0-4369 GCA_046160275.1 Bacteroidia bacterium
GGATTAGATGCACCACTGTTCGTATTACCACAACAGTTTGTTAGAAGCACCACTGTTTGATTACCAAACAAAGCCCTTCTTTTTAAAATTTCTTTTAATCTTATGTTAGCTGCCGTTATACTTTTCAATGTCATTCAGTTTTTGTGATAGCACTTTCTTAGTTTGATGTATTGATTCCTTTGTCATCGGAATACCAAGTATCGCAATTCTATTTGAAGTTTGATTAATTGGATTTTGATACTTAATAAAATCAATTTGAACTTCGGTTGAAGGATAACAGAGAAATCCGAATTTTGTCGCTGATGTATTGAATGAATTGTATCCAAGAATTTGATGCAAGTCATGTCTGTGTTCCTCTTTTAGAATTTCGCTTGAATCAAAACGGTTGTATAAATGCGATTTATATTTTGCATCTATCATTACACAAGTTTCATTTTTCTGGAAGATACCGTCTGGTTCTAAGTGGCTAAGTTGCCATGAACTTTGATAGTCTGAATAACCTTTGAATTTGTAATTGCTCAAAAACCTTCCTCCAATTTCTTTTGCTGATTCGGTAAAAATATATTGAGTGAATTTTTCAAAAACATTTGCAAAGTCAACTCTCCAAGCTGTACTTTCATTTAAGTTGTTGTTAAGAATTTTGTTTGCTTGCTTTTTAGCATTTTTGATTAACGGTGTGTCAGAAAAGCGAATTGAAATTTCTTTGGTGCTAATTGGTTTGTGGTAGTATAATTTTTCTTCAGCAAATTCAAGCTGCTTTGAGATGCTAAGTTTTATGTTCTGCGGTGTATTACTAGAGAGCAATTCTTTCTTACATAAGTCAAAAACATAACGAAGATTAGAATACTCATCATGAAATTCACTTAGAATATTTTTTCCGAAGTAAAATTTTAATCTGTTTTCAGGAAGGTATTCCTTCACTGAATATTTGTTCCAATCAACTTGCCCGACTGGTTCCGGAAGTACTTTTTCTATACGACTAAATTTTTTCCATTGGGTCTTTAAAAGTTCAGTAAGAATTATTACAAACTTTTGTGCTTCTAGATAGAGTGGTGGCTGAAAATTTCTTCCTGAAACTAATGGAAGGCTATCGGCAATTTCAGGACTTATTTCTTTTTGAAGAAGGTTCAAGATTTCAATGTAATCAGCATAACGGTCTTTACCTGAAAATTTTGGTGTGATAACAAAATCTCCAATTTGTTTTCCGGTGTCGGGAGAACGCAAGGGAATTGAACCAATAAAACTTGAAGTACGGAATTGAATAGAAGTATTTTGGTCAGTACCAATTATTATTGGCGTGACACCTAAGAACGAAAAATACTTTGAGTTATAATCAACAAACTTTTGAAGATATTGTCCGATGATTCTTTTGTCAGCTCCCTTAAACCATTTCTTTTGCAGAGCCAGCCCGCTAAGAGATTTGGACCTCTCAGTAAGACACGGGATTTCACAAAAAACATCTTGAACGCTTGTCATTCAAATAAGCTTTTATTAATTCTTCTCTTGAAATAATTATTGAATTCTTCTCTTGCCGACCTTAATAAACCTTCTTGTAAATACTCTTTGATTAATGGATAGAGTTCGTAACGAATTCTATTAGCCATTTCATCATCTGATAACCCTAGGAAATATGCCTGTCCTGGTTGCAGTGTCAACTCATTTGAGTTTGCATGCCATTCAAATATTTCTTTGAACGAAGAGAAATCGTCAGAGTAAAACTTTCCAGTTTTTGGTTTGATATGTTTTGGTTTCAGGTTATACCAAGCAAATCTTCTTCTTAAAGCGAAATCAACAACTGCAAGACTTCTGTCTGCTGTATTCATAGTTGCAATTACATAAAAGTAGTCAGGTATCTTATCAAGTTTTAAAGCTGGTGAAATTTCAATTGTTGCGTTAGTGACATCCTGCTTGTATTCAAACAAATAAAAGATTGGTCCTAAAACATTTGAAAGATTTGCTCGGTTGATTTCATCAATGATAAGAAGAGTTGGCTCTTTGGTTTGAGTTGCATGTTGTAACGCTTGAACAAAAACACCGTTGTTCTCGGTGTAAGCCAAGTTTTCCGAATTTAATTTTGGTCGGATTCCATAAATAAAGTCTGAGTAAGTTGTCTCGGCATGGAACTGAGTAAAGAAAGATTTTGCTTTGAGGCTGTCGGCAATAAGTTTTGCAGTTCGTGTTTTTCCTGTTCCTGGTGGACCTTGAAGCACAACATACTTTCTCTCTTTTAGCAATTTTAAAATTTCCGTTTCATCATCTTGCACTTCTTCTTTTGTAAAATCTTTGAGAGCATCGGAGATTGCATTGCGATGATTGTTGTTTGTTGGCCAATCACGAAGCTTTGCATAACCTGCAACAAATGCAGCGATGATTTTTTGTCCTTTTGTAGAAAGAGGGTCATCAACTATTTGGCAAACTGGAAGGACCTTTGTGTAAGTTTTTATTGTATTCTTAATATGTTGCAAATCATCATTCGCTGTTATGTTTTTGGGAAGCCCGGTTTCAATATCGGAGAAATCACTCTTGCAATTTCCTCTTTCATTTATCAATTGAACAAACAGTCTTCTTAATCCAGGGAATGTTGCAAGTTCATAGTCGTTTTTAAATCCAAGAGAACCAATTCCTAAACAGATTAGCCAAGGCATATTTTCTGCAGATGGAAAAATGGTCAAAGAAAAATCATGGAATGGACCTGAGTTTTCTTCGTCTGGGTGAATGAATCCGAAGTAAGCTCCATTGTCTTGCAATGCTTCAGCACCTACATTTTTCCTCTCAACATAAGACTTGTTAAAGTCATTGTCAGTCTTTGCACCAAATTGTTCGGCTTTCTCTTTTATAAAAGCTTGGATTGTTTCTATTGTTGTCATTTATTATTTTTTTGTGAGGTCAGCTCGTTTTATGTTCAAATGTTTGATTTCGCACGGTCGCCCAATAATGGCAGCTAACGGTTTGCAGCTACAAGAAGTTGGCGATTTCGGAGACGAAAACTGTATGCCACCACTGAACTTGATACGAAGCACAAAGCTTTATTTAACCACTGAACCGCCAATTTCTTGTAGGTGCTGTTATCAGTAGTGCTTTGTTTTCGTGTCAAGTGTTTCAAAAGTTTATTGTATTATTATTTTCTTGATGCAAACGTTTTTCTTTTTGTCAGTTATCTGCACAAAGTATATACCCGCATTCATTTCGGCTTTCTCTATTGTCAATTGTTTGCCTGTAAATGTTAATGACTTTATGACTTTTCCAAGCAGGTCAGATATTTTTATTGTTGTGTTCTTTTGTTCTTCTGTAAATGCTATTGTTGTTGTGTATGAAAAAGGATTTGGGTAAACTGTAACACTATTTTCATTTGAGATTATGTTTTCAATTTCTGTTACAATGTTCGTATTCATAATAATAGTCCCACTATCGCCAATTGCTATTGAAGTATGAGGATTAATAAAAATAATTTTATTTAATTTATTTGTAGTTGGTGAAACATCAGTTGTCCAGTTTGAACCACCATTAGAAGTTTTTGCAATGCCTCCGTAGTATCCAACTCCGTATAAATTATTATTGTCAATATAGCGAAGGCAGTTAATATCAAATCCAAGAGTGCTATCAATCTTTGTGTAATTAATTCCGCTATTTGTTGATTTTAATATACGGTTGTTTCCGGTTGCAAAACCAATGCTCGGACTTGGAAAACAAACGGAATAAATAGTTCCAGAACCTAAAGGATTAAAATAGCTTAAATCAGCAAAGTGTAATCCTCTATCATTCGATATAAAAGACTTTGTAGTGTACCAACCTACTCCAATAACTGTTGTATCATTGATAAACTGAAAATCAGTTGGTACAATTGGTATGGTTCCCCACGTACTTCCATTAACCCAATTAGCACCACCATCTGTAGTGTAACCTGAGCCTTGAGTAGATATAATAAACCATTCAGCCAAAGAGTTCATGTGGAATAAATGTGGAGTATTAAAACCAGGGCTCAATTGTGGATTCCAATTAATTCCACCATTGTAAGTGATAAATATTGTATCATTTGAAACTACCACTCCTGTATCGTTATCTAAAAAATCAAAGCAAAACATTTTATGATTACTTAAAACGGAGTTCCACGTTAGGCCTCCATCAACAGTTTTTAATACTTCGCCTGCGTTGTTAGCGGCTTTTCCAAGAATATAACCTGTTAGTGAATCAGGAAAATCTATCTGAACTAAATTTTTTGAAGTGCCTGAAGAAATTGTCGTCCATTGAGCCTTTGCTGAAAAAGAAGCAATAAGAATTGCTATTATGATTATTAAATTATTTTGTTTCATTGGAATTGAATTTAAATATTGATGTTAGCATTGTCGTTAATTAAGAGTGTTAGCATTAC
>JBJXHA010000347.1:0-7102 GCA_046160275.1 Bacteroidia bacterium
AGCCCATTAACCCTAGCGAGTGGCTAAAAGAAACACTCATAGAAGGTGAGGAAATTGCCTTTTTTAGCGAAAAAGCACGTTCAGAAGCATTGATTTTCCCCATTTTAATGGAAATAAGAAAACTAAATCAGCGACAAATTGCGATTTATTCTGGCGCAGATTTGCAGGGAGATGTTACCTTAGGCTTGAATGGCGAATGTGATTTTATTTTGAGTAAAGGCGAACAAAAAGAAGAAATAGACATTCCTCTTTTTTGCATGATAGAGGCAAAAGACCAAGACATAAAACGTGCGATTCCTCAATGCATTGCACAAATGCGTGGGGCGCAACTTTTCAATGAAAAGCACAAAAAAATCACTCCTAGAATGTGGGGTTGTGTTACAACAGGAACAGAATGGCTATTCCTTAAATTAGAAGAAAAAGTTGCCTATATTGATAAAAAAAGGTACTATTCCAACAAAATAGAAGAAGTATTGGGCATCTTTCAAGCAATTATCCAAGATTTTTAGCGAATGATAAAAAATAAAAAAATCGTAGTCGTAATGCCTGCTTACAATGCAGAAAAAACATTAGAAACGACTTACCGCGAAATCCCTTTTAACATTGTAGATGAGGTGATTTTGGTGGACGATAGAAGCAAGGACAATACGGCAGAAAGGGCGAAGGCTTTAGGCATTAATCACGTAATTGTGCATGAAAAAAATCGTGGTTATGGAGGGAATCAAAAAACTTGTTATCAAACTGCGTTGAAAGTAGGGGCTGATGTGGTTGTGATGCTTCACCCCGATTATCAATATACGCCTTTGCTCTTGGAGGCAATGGTTTATCCGATTGCAAATGGCTTGTTTCCTGTGATGTTAGGCTCGCGGATTTTGGGAAAAGGCGCGTTAAAAGGCGGAATGCCTATGTATAAATACATTGCAAATCGCTTTTTGACTTTCTTTCAAAATGTGATGATGAACCAAAAACTTGCCGAATATCACACAGGTTATCGCGCTTTTTCGAAGGAAATTTTAGAAGAATTGCCCCTAGAGGAAAATAGCGATGACTTTGTATTTGATAACGAAATGTTAGGGCAAATCGCCTATGCAGGTTACACCATTGGCGAAGTTACCTGCCCCACCAAATATTTTGACGATGCCTCCTCCATTAACTTCAGCCGAAGTGTAAAATATGGTTTAGGCGTACTTCGCGTTTCCTTGCTTTATCCCCTCAACAAATGGGGCATTTTAAAAACAAGATTTTATGATTTGAAGGGTGGAAGGAAGCTGGGTAAGTGAATAGTGAAGAATGAATAGTGAATAGAGGTAAGTATTTGATTGTGAGTGATAAGTGAAGTTTTATGAGTTGTTTTTATTGATGTAATTTTTGATTTTACGAGTTTAATTGTTCGATAGTTATGCATATCCAAAAATTAGAAATAGAAAATATTCGCTGCATAGAAAAATTAACGATGCAATTTCCCGAAAATCCTGCGGGTTGGCACGTTTTGATTGGTGAGAATGGAAGCGGAAAAAGTACAATTCTGAAGGCAATGGCGGCAACGTTGTTGAAGACTGCGAATCATATTACTCCTATTTGGAATAGTTGGTTAAGAAAAGATGCGCAAGAAGGAAATATAATTTTAGCCATTCAAAAGAGTGATGATGATAGAAATAGCGATGCGGCAAACACACCAACTTTTAATACTCATTTGAAAATCAAGAAAAATCAACCATCTGAAAAAGAGAGGGATATTACTAAATATGGCGGTAACGGCTGGTTTTCAATGAGTTTTGGCGTAAATCGTAGTTTTTCTTCGGAAGATAAAGACACTGAGAACCACCATACAAACGCACATTTATCTTTATTAGAGGAGGAATATCGCTTTTCTAAGATTACAAGTTGGCTCAAAAATTTATACCAACGAAATGGCAAATTAGGATGGATAAAAACCATTTTAAATACGGAACTATTGCCTAATGGAATTACTTTTGTGGGCGTAAAAGAGGTAGAAAATAGCGATGATTTGAAAGTAGTTTTTGAAAAAGAGGAGCAAGAATTAGGACTAATGGATTTGAGTGACGGGTATCGCTCAGTGCTGATTTTGACCTTAGAAATTATTCGTCAAGTGAAGCATTTTTTTCCCGATGATAACTATGTTTTTGGAAATATCAAAAAGGGAGAAATGAATTTTCCGATTTCGGGCGTAATTCTCATTGATGAAATAGATGCGCACCTTCACCCAACTTGGCAAGTGAAAATTGGCGAATGGTTTACGAAATATTTTCCGAATATTCAATTCATTGTTACCACACATAGCCCTTTGATTTGCAGAGCAATAGGCGAAAAAGGAACAATTTGGAAGGTAGAAAATGGGGGAGCTAGAGAAATTACAGGAATTGAAAAATTAAGGTTGCGATATGGGAATATTTTGGAGGCGTATGATACATTTGGTGGTGCTCTTAGCACCTCGAAAGAGGCTAAAAAGCTCAGAAATAGGTTAGCTCAACTCAATATTCGTAGTATTCAAGGTAAGATTACCTCAGAAGAAGAAGCCGAAAGAGAAGATTTAAGGACTTTTTTCCCAACAAAATATGATACAGTTGCCGAATAATATTAGCCCATCGCAAAAATGTTTAGATGAACTTGCTGCTTTTCAAGACGAGATAGATAAGCTTACTTATTCTGAACAGCAAAAATGTATAGAAATGGAATGGCGCAATAAGAGCAGAAGAGTAATATTCACGGAAGTGAAAAATAAACTAACAGAAATGTGTCAAGGAGCAAAAAGGTGTTCTTACTGTGAGGATTCGGCTGCGGATGAAATAGAGCATTTTTTACCCAAAAACCTTTATCCAAACAAAGCATTTGTTTGGGAAAACTACTTATATGCTTGTGGAACTTGTAACGGACCCAAACAAAACTCTATAGCATTGTTCTCTGATGACGACAATTCTTACAAAGAAATAAAAGCATCCGAAAAGCTCCTTATAGGCGAAGTTGTGCTAATAAATCCAAGAGAGGAAAATGGGATGGATTTTATGATGTTAGATTTAATAGATACGTTTGAGTTTGTAGAAATTTCGGAGGTTGATTCTCGTGCATATCAAAAATGCCAATATTCCATTCGTATTTTGCATTTAAATGATAGAGAGTATTTAAGGCAGGCAAGGAAAAATGCTTATAGCAATTACAAAAGTCGTTTGACTGCCTACATCTATAAAAGAGACATTGACAAGGCAAACTTAGACGAGCTGGAAAGTGTTAAAGCTGAATTAAAAAAAGAAGGACATAAAACCGTTTGGGAAGAAATGAAACGTCAACATCAACATATTCCCGAATTAAAAGCCTTATTCGATAAAATTCCTGATGCCTTAACTTGGTGAACACTTTGGCTTAGTTGGTAGTTTATATTCTAGAAAGTATAAATTGGGATTAAGCTGTAAAAATAAGCAAAAATTTGCTATTAAATACTTAATTATCAATAAATTATTCACTAAATAAATAAAATACTTAATCATACTCCATTATGGAAAAAACATTCAACATAACCCTCAAAGTTTGGCGGCAAGCGAGTGCTGCTGCGCAGGGTAAAATTGTCGATTACAAAGTCGAAGGGGTTTCGCCTGACATGTCTTTCTTGGAAATGCTTGATATGCTGAACGAGAAGCTGGTGAGAAAGGGCGAAGAGCCGATTGCATTCGACCATGATTGTAGGGAAGGGATTTGTGGAAGTTGTGGTTTGATGATTAACGGGCAGGCACATGGACCGCATCGTATGACTACGACTTGTCAACTGCATATGCGTTCTTTCAAAAATGGCGACACGGTTTATGTAGAGCCTTGGCGTGCAAAATCTTTCCCTATCATCAAAGATTTGATGGTGGACAGAACGGCTTTTGATACAATTCAACAAGCGGGTGGTTTTGTTTCGGTAAATACAGGTGGTGCGCGTGATGCAAATGAGATTCTTGTTCCAAAACCGATTGCAGATGAGGCGATGAACTCGGCAGAATGTATCGGTTGTGGTGCTTGTGTGGCAACTTGCAAAAATGCTTCTGCGATGTTGTTCGTATCGGCAAAAGTTTCTCAATACGCTATCCTTCCACAAGGGCAACCTGAAAGAATGGCGCGCGTGCAAAGAATGGTAAATACCATGGATGCTCAAGGCTTCGGAAACTGCACAAATACAGGCGCTTGCGAAGTAGAATGTCCAAAAGGTATCAAAATTTCCAACATTTCCCGCATGAATTGGGATTATTTGCGCTCCATGATTTTCTCGGAAACGGTGGTGTAGGAAATCGTAAACGAAGCAGAACAGCTGTTTTAGTCTTTTTGTAAAATAAAAAGACTAAAACAGCTGTTTTGTATAACAACCTACCTCACGCTTTAGCCGTTATGTGTAATATCATTCACTTCCTACTCAACGAACATGAAAAAAGCGTTTCTCATTTTAATGCTCGCTTACCAATGCTTAACAGCGCAAGTTTACACCCCTTTTCCAACGCAAAATGCTGTGTGGAGGGGAAGTTATGTAGAAGGTCCTGGCCCTGGGGTTACTCTTCATTGGGATTATCAACTTTTTATTGCAGGGGACACCTTAATACAAAATACAAACTATCACAACTGGTATTTAACAGAAGTGCATAGTCAATGGTGGCCTCAATTGGGTTTAACAGTGTACTTACCTACTACCCGTCCTTTTGGCGCATTTAGAGAGGACAATAAAAAAATCTATCTATGGGATTATCAAGATTCAACAGAGTATCTTTTGTATGATTTTGACAGCCTAGCTGTGGGCGATGATATTACAAATTGGTATAATACTACAAATAGATACTTAGGAATAAACACAAAACAGATTGATTCTTTTTTTATAGGTGATATAGACTCTGTTTTGATAGCTAACACCTATAGGAAACGTTATCATATAATGGGTTCGTGCAACTTAACTGATACTTATCTTATTGAAGGGATTGGATATACTGACCCCGTAACTATGTGTGGGTTTGAGGAAGGATCAAGTTTAATTTGTTTTACCTTAAATGATTCCTTAATATGGCAATCATCAGCACCGTTTCCTTACTGTGGATTACCATATCCTACCGTTGGGCTAACATATACTTTATCTTCTTCTGCTTTCATCTACCCCAACCCTTTTACAAGCGAACTTAACCTTACTTTTTCTAAAGAAATCAAAGCACTAACAATTTTGATATACGATTTACGAGGAAAATTGCTGTATGATAAGAAGGTGGAAAATCAAAAAGAAATTCAATTAGAGCTAACTAAATTACCTTCAGGAATGTATCATTTGTTAATGTATGATGAACAAGGACATAGCATGGCGCAAAAGTTGGTGAAAGAATGAAATTCTTATAGAGTTTGGAACTTGTGGAAAGCCCCAAACTCTATTAAATGTTTCTATTTTCCCTTCCTTTACGCTCTCCTCAACTGAATAATATGTACCCAATGCAACATTTTCAACACAGGGTAAATCGGGTCAAATTCCCACCATTTTGCTGCAAAATTAGGGCTGTTGGGGCGTTTGTGGTGGTTGTTTTGAAACAATTCGCCTAGCATCAAAAAGTCGAAAGGCAAAGTGTTCTTTGATTTATCTTGATTGTCAAAATTTTGGTAGCCGTATTTATGTCCGCACCAATTTACCACCGCACCATGAATTGGTCCCATTAAAAAATGAACAGGTAGCAACAAATACATCCACCAAGCCGTAGCAAAAAAGTAGTAAAAAAGCACATAACCTGCGCCCCATAAAACACGAGAACCCCAAGAATCAGCTACTTTGTCCAAGAAATTCCATGCAGGATAATTTCCTAAAAACTTTTGCGATACTTCTAATGTATTATTTGCCAAGCCTTGATAAATTTTCTTGGTATGTAACATCATCGAAAACACATCTTTGAAAAAATTAGGAGAATGAGGATCTTCTTCCGTATCCGAAAAAGTATGGTGCATACGATGTAAGACTGCATAAGCGCGAGGCACTAAATAAGAAGAGCCTTGCGTAATATAAGTCAAAACATAAAAGAACTTTTCCCAAAAAACATTCATTGTGAACATTTTATGAGAGGCATAACGGTGGTGGAAAAAGGTTTGGAAAAATAAAGAACCAAACCAATGTGTCAAGAAAAAAATTAAAATTGCCATAAATAAAAATGAAATGCGTAGAATTTATTTGTTGGGATATTCGTGAATCAGGGGGCAAAATTAACGTTTTTTTTGAACAGAAAAACAGATTCCTAAAATCCCCCTAAAAAAAGTGAAAACAGTATATCTTTTGAGAAAATTTAGCTTTATGTTTGTAACCTCAATTCATCAAATCCCATGATAAAACAATTATTTTTCCTTAGTGTTTTGGATATCGCAACTACACAAGCGCAAACCTTAGTCGTAAAGCCTTTTTTGCAAGATGCCGAGCCGCAATCCATACGCATTACGTGGGAAACGTCTAGCGATACAGAATCAAAAGCCTACTGGGGAACAGTAGCTAATGCCTTGAATGACAGTACGATAGGTACAGCCATGACAGGGCAGGGGAGTTCGCAGATTCACCATGTTCAACTCACTGGCTTGCAACCCGAAACGCGTTATTTTTATCGTGTTAAGACGGGAAGCCTTAGCAGTTCAATAGAGCAGTTGGTAACTCCTCCGCTAAAAAATGCTGAAAAGGGCTTTAAATTGGTGGCAATGAGCGATATGCAGCAAGACAGTGGGAATCCTACGGTGTTTAGCGAGATTTGTAATGGGGGAATTATTCCTTATATTACAAGTCATTACAGCAACGATTTACCCAAAGAATTGGCTTTTGTGATGATTCCGGGCGATTTGGTGGACAATGGGTTAATTTATAGCCAATGGGCGAATACTTTTTTTACTCCTTCAGAAAATGTATTTAAAAATGTGCCTGTTTATCCTGTTCTTGGAAATCATGAAGTTAATACGCCTACTTATTTCAAGTATTTTTCCTTGCCCGAAAACGGGACTTCGGGTTTTTTAGAGCATTGGTGGTACAAAGACTATTCAAATTTGCGCATCATTGGGTTAAATTCGAATACAGGCTACACTACACAGACGCAGTTAGATTGGTTGCAGTCTGTTC
>JBJXHA010000348.1:0-13790 GCA_046160275.1 Bacteroidia bacterium
GTCTAAATGAGCAACTTCCAATAGGAATTTATGTAAGCCTACATACCACAAATCTATTTTGTAGTATCTTCCAATAAGTACATTTTTGCTATCAGGAGAAAATACACTCTTGGTTAAAATTTTTCCATTCCAATAATTAGTATATTTAGGAGTTTTATTGTAATGAGCTATCCCTTTACTTGAAAAATCCCAAATAGAAATGTTAGAGTATTGAGGAGAATTAGCCATTAATATTTTTCCATCGGGGGAGAATTGTATTTTTTTGCTTCTTGGCTCATTAATGAGTGTATAGTTTAAGATAGCTTTCCCTGTGCTAATATCCCAAATTTTTATTATATCGTTGATAGCGGTAGCTAGCTGTTTACCATCTGAGGAGAAAGTAGCAGAAGTGTTGTGATAATGATTATCTTTAATTTCGGCATCTATCTCCATTAATAGTTTTCCTGTTTCTATATCCCAAATTTTTGCTGTTCCATCGGCACTACTGGTTACAATACTTTTGCTATCAGGCGAAAAAGCGATATTATTTATACAATAAATATGTGCTTTTATATTGTGTGCGAGCTTTTGCGGTTTTATGTCCCATATTTTAAGATACTCTCCCTCTATTTTCACTATCTTCTTTCCGTCAAGGGTAAAATGGGCAGAATAACTATCTTTTTCATCACCTTGACACTTTTTAGGAAGTGTCTTAAACTCCGCAATAGCAGATTGGGTGGCAATATCATATACTTCTGTTGCGATTGTATTCTCATTCCGACGTGTATAATGGAAATATTTCCCATCTAATGAAAATTCAATATTAATCGTTTCACACTCTTTTGCTTCTTTGTTGGTAAGCGAAAATAGCATTTTCCCATTTTCAACATCAAAGAAGGTAACTTTATCTGAGTTATCAGATGTTGCTGCTATCATTTTTCCATTAGGCGAAAAAACTACGATTTCAGGGATTTCCTCAAAAGGAATCGTAAGTACATTTTGTAAACTACTTTTATCCCAAAGGCATATCGTACTGTCATTCGAAGCAGTAAGAATCTTCGTATTATCAGGAGAAAAACAATAATCTTTTATCTGATAACTATACTGATGACTCCTCTTTTCGTAAAAAGAAGCAGATAATGACTCCATCTGCCCTTCGTTATTGAGATAGTACTGGAGTTTATTCGTCAATTCGGGTATATTTTTGTACTGCTTGTGCATATACAAATGAAAACGAAAGGCTTTGGTAATACTCGTTTTAGGAAAAGTGGCTATTGCTTCTTTGCATTTGGAATCGCAATTAGGAGTACCTGAGTTGCAACTCAACAAGATGCAAAAAAATAAGAATGAGAAGTAGTTGATAATTTTCATTATGTTATGTATTTATAGTTTGATGCCGTATTTTGCTTTTTCTTCGAGAGAGAGGTCGTCTATTTTATCTTTGTAGATATCTATGATGGTGGGGATATCTATTGTCCAGATTTTGACCGTACCATCTGAATGCCCTGATACTATTCTTTTTCCGTCAGGAGAAAGAGATAGACACCTTGCATCACTATAGCTTTGAATATCTGCTAATATTCGCCCACTCTCTATATCCCCAATTATTATCTTCCCCCCAGCAATAGCAGCAATATTTTTATTATTTTCAGAAAAAACCACACTACTAACATCTCCAACACCTTCAATTAAACAACGCAATAAATCATTTTCTGAATTATATACCTGCAACTTATGATTGTTATGATTGTATTCAATATTAATTATTTCTTTACCAACAATTGGATATAAAGGTTTTTTTTGATGGTATGAATTAATTTGTAATATACCTGTTTTCCAATTCCAAACCTTAACAGTATTTAAACCAACAATAAATATAACATTCTCCCCATCTAATGAAAAAACAGCACTATTTACAAAATCTTCGTTAATTGACAAAGATGCTAACAATTTACCTGTTTTTATTTCCCATACTCTCACAGTACTGTCTCCAGAAGATGTAACAATCATCTGACCATCTAATGAAAATGCTGAACAATACACAGGTTTATTCATGTTTGAATAATCTCTGATTATCTGACCATTTTTCGCATCCCAAACTTTTGCTGTATTATCTTCCGAAGCACTCCCTATATAGTCATTATTTGGAGAAAAAAAAGCACTATAAACAGGTTTTCTATGCTCCTGAAAATTTACTACTAATTCTTTGTCTTCAGTATTCCAAACTTTTACAGTATTATCTTCTGAAGCAGTAACTATTTTACTCCCATCGGAAGAGAAAACGGAAGTGAAAATTCCTTTACTATGTCCTTTAAGTTTTGAGATTACTTCTAAATTTTCTAAGTCCCAAATCTTCGCTTCATTTGTATTAGCTAAATTTAGTTCTCGAGAAATACTTACTATTTTTTTGTCATTAGGGGAAAACATTGCAACTTCTACTGCTTCACCATGACCAATAAGGTTATATAACACATTCCCCTCTTCAAAATCCCAAATTTTGACTGTATTATCCCAAGAAGAACTAACTAGCTTTTTACCATCATGAGAAATCATAACGCTAACAACTCTGTCATTATGTCCTTTTAATACTCTTAACAACCTGCCATTTTCAGCATCCCAAACTTTGATGGAATGGTGCCCTGAAACACCAATAATATTTTCGCCGTTAGGGGAGAAGATTGCGTAGTGTTGACCTTTAGTTAATATATCCTCCTCGATAAACACTTCGGTATTTCCAATAAATTTACCTGTTTTAACATCCCATATCATAATAGCTCTTTCAGACATAGAAATAAAGGTATTTCCTTGTGGGTTAAATAAAACACAAGAAACAGGTTCATTATGTTTATTTGAGTTAAATATTAATCTCCCTGTCTCCATATTCCAAACTTTTACAGTACTATCACTTGAGGCAGTTGCTAACAACCTTCCATCGGGAGAAATAGTTACATAATTAATTTCTCCTGTATGCTTCATCGTATTAGTTATTACAGTTTTTTTTTCTAAGTCCCAAACTTTTACTATTCCATCGATAGAAGCAGTTATTAACCGCCTCCCATTTGTAGAAAAAGTAAGAAAGGAAACCCAATTGGTTTGTATATTTAAGTTAAAAAGCGATTGACCATTTTCTATATTCCAAATTTTGACAATACTATCTATTCCTGCTGTTGCTAGCATATTCCCATCAGGTGAAAAAGCAAGATGTCTAACAGATTCATTATGTTCTTTTAATGTAAATAGTAATAATCCATTTTCGGCATCAAATATCTTTGCCACACTGTCTGAGGAAGCTATAGCAACTTTCTTATTATCGGGAGAAAAGACTGCAAAATGTGAAATATTTTTGCTATTAATTGATTTATAAAAAACTTTTGAAGGTTCCTTAGGATGCAAAAAAATTGTTCGGTATAATGCTATATGCGCATCAAGGTTTTGAATATCTTTTTGATAGGCATACTGAGCCAAACGAAATCCTTTGGTATAGTTTTCATCTTTAAAAATTGCCAAATTAGCAGCAGAAGTAAGTGCAAGTGACTGCGCTTTTCGGGTTTCTTCTTCTGCTTGTATTCTTCTTTGCTCTGCAATATTTTTTTGCCTTTCTGCGCTATCTTCTGCTGCTAATGCTCGTTTCTCATTTTCTGTTGCTATACGTGTCTGTTTTTCTGCATCTAAACGGCGTTGCTCTGCAATATTTTTTTGCCTTTCTGCGCTATCCTCTGCTGCTAATGCTCGTTTCTCATTTTCTGTTGCTATACGCGTCTGTTTTTCTGCATCTAAACGGCGTTGTTCTGCTATATCTCTTTGCTTCCGTGTACTATCCTCTGCTGCTAATGCCCTTTTCTCATTTTTTATAGCCGCCTTCTTTTCCCCCTCTATATCCTTAAATATCTTCACTATCAAAGCATCTGCTTCATTTGCTAAATCAGAATTGCAATTACGAGCAGCATTGCATTTATCAATTGCCTTTTCGTATTTTTTGTCGGTGCGGGCGGCTTCGGCTTCGCGTAGCATACGCTTTGCGGCTGTAGGGCAGTCGTCTTGTGCTTGTAGCAGACTTGCTGCACAAAGGAGGAAGAGCAGTATGGTGTGTAGTAACTTCATTTGATGTTGTATTTTGCCTTTTCTTCGGGAGAAAGGTCGTCTATTTTATCTTTGTATATATCTATGATGGTGGGGATGTCTATTGTGTAGATTTTGACCGTTTGATCCTGCCAAGCACAGCAGATTTTTTTGCCGTTAGGGGAAAAGACTGCAGTGATAACCCAAGAGCTACCCCCTTGTAAATCGGCTAATAGTTTTCCGTTTTCGCTGTCCCATATTTTGACCGTTTTATCCCAAGAACCCGAGCAGATTTTTTGTCCGTCAGGGGAAAAGACCGCAGTATAAACAGAACCAATATGTCCTTGTAAATTGGCTAATAGTTTTCCGCTTTCACTGTCCCATATTTTGACCGTGCTATCCGCAGAAGCTGAGCAGATTTTTTTGCCGTCGGGAGAAAAGACCGCAGTATAAACATAATCACTATGCCCTTGTAAATCTGCGAGGAGTTTTCCGCTTTCGCTGTCCCATATTTTGACCGTTTTATCCTCCGAAGCCAAGCAGATTTTTTTGCCGTCGGGGGAAAAGACCATATACATATACTTAACCAGTTGGGTATGTCTCTCTAAATCGGCAAGACACTTTCCCGTTTCGCTGTCCCATATTTTGACTGTATTACCCCAAGAAGCCGAGCAGATTTTTTTGCCATCGGGGGAGAATACCGCAATTCTAACTCCATCTGTATGCCCTTGTAAATCTGCAAGGAGTTTTCCGCTTTCGCTGTCCCATATTTTGACTGTTTTATCCTCCGAAGCCGAGCAGATTTTTTTGCCGTTAGGGGAGAAGACCGCAGCCCAAACTTTATCTGTATGCCCTTGTAAATCTGCAAGGAGTTTTCCGCTTTGGCTGTCCCATATTTTGACCGTTTTATCCGAAGAAGCCGAGCAGATTTTTTTGCCGTCAGGGGAAAAGACTGCTTTATTAATATAAGAGGTATGCCCTTGTAAATTTGCGAGGAGTTCTCCGCTTTCACTGTCCCATATTTCCCATATTTTGATTGTTTTATCCCAAGAAGTCGAGCAGATTTTTTTGCGGTCCAGGGAAAAATCAGCAGTCTTCATAAAATTGCTATGAGATAGGGATTTAGTGGAAAAAAGGCGAGGCGCATTGTTTATCGGCTGAAAGATGGTAGTGTAGAAAGCAGCTTGCGCTTCGGGGTTGTTGGGATTTTTCTGTATAGCGTATTGTGCATAACGGAAGCCCTTGGTGTAGTTTTCGTCTTTGTAGATAGCGAGGTTAGCGGCGGCGGTAAGCGCAAGCGACTGTGCTTTACGAGTTTCTTCCTCGGCTTGTAAACGGCGTTGTTCTGCTAATTTCTCATTTTTTACAGCCGCCCTTTTCTGCACATCAATATCCTTAAATATCTCCAAAATCAAAGCATCAGCTTGTGAAGCTAAGTTAGGGTCGCAGTTTCGAGCGGTGGTAGCTTTGTTGATGGCTTTTTCGTATAGGCTGTCTTTGCGGGCGGTTTCTGCTTCGCCTAGCATACGCTTTGCGGCTGCAGGGCAGTTGTCTTGTGCTTCTGCAAAAGACACAATTATAAGAAATAGGAATAAAATATAATGCTTCATAACTTTCTTTGTACGTCTATTTTCTTTTGGAGGATTTTTGGATTATTTGGATTTAAACTGTCCGCTTTTCGTAACGTATTGTAGGCTACTTTGTAGTCTTCCGATTTGATATACGATTCGGCATTTTTGAATAAACGCTCGGCTTCTAAGCTATCGGTGATTCGTTTTTGGGCTAAGAAATCGGCAAGTCGCTTTTCTGCTACTTTCTTTTGAGAAAGAGCCGAGTCTGCATTTTTAATCGCAATGACTTTTTGTGCCTTAGCACTGTCCCTCTGTATATTTGCTTCTATAGCACTCGCCTTTGCCACGCCCGCTTGCCAAAATCCAAAACCCGCCAAACTCGAAATAATCACAAACGCAGCCCCAATCAAGCCATACCGAATATTCCTCGCTCGTTTTTTAGCCTGCACACTCAGCCGAACAAACACATTTTCTTGTTGATTCAAGACGAGATATTGCGACTGTTGCGCCGCCTGTGTCTGCTCCAAACTTGGACTGTTGTCCCAAAGATGCGCTTTTTGTGCTGCACCTGCACGATTGTATTCCGCAACGGCTGTCCCCAATTTATTCTGCAAAAGAATATTCTCCTCTTTGACCTCCTTAATCCACTCCTGCAAGCGTTTCCAAGTTCGCACAAGTGCATCATGGGCGGGTTCTATGTATTCATTTTCTTCATTGTCTCGATTTGCGCGAATTAAGCGAGCTTCTATCAGTTGCGTTTTGAGCTTTTCGATACGGGTGTTTTCTGTGGCATCTTCAAAAATGAGTTCTTCTAAGAAAACCCTTTTGCCTGCGGTTTCTCCTCCCGAAAGGGAAACCATACGAAGCAACATATTTTTGAGCGTATTCTTTTCTTCGGAATTGCAAAGATTGTAAATTTTATCTGCAGTTTTTTGAAGCGCACCCGTTACCCCTCCCATTTCTTTATAGTCTTTTTCGGTAATATTACGATATAAAGAACCTTCGCATTTGCTAAACAATTCGCTCATCGTGAAGGAAAGTAAGGGAAGTGCACCAGGGTAATGAATCACCTCCTCAATAATTTCATCTACTAACTCAATGGGTTCAATGAAACGTCCAACTCTTGCCGCAGGGGTAATAATAATCTCTCGTAATTCCTCTGCACTAAATAAAGGCACTAAGTAACGCCCCTCAGTCCAGTATGGTTCGAGGCTTTCTTTAATAATTTGCGTTTCAAAATCTATACGTAAGGTAATGATTACCTGCTTTTTATCTTTTTCTATATAACTTCTGACTTTGTCCAAAAAAGGCTGTACTTCTTTTTCATCTGCTTGTGTTACCAATTCTTCTAACTGATCTATCATTAGCACATCAAAATTAAGGTTCTCTGGTAAAACTGATAGCGGATGTTGAGTGGGGCGAATAATTGTTACCCTCTGCTCCTTTTTCGTTAATTCGGGAACAATTCCAGCTTTTATTAAAGAGGATTTCCCTGTTCCAGAAGCACCAATTACAACTAATAATGGTAGTTTTTGTAATTTTTGCTGAATTTCTTGAATGGCATTTTCCCTTCCAAAAAATAGTTGTTTATCTTCTGGCTCATACGAATTTAAGCCCTTATAAGGGTTCTGATATTGAAATTCCGTCAACTCTTCAGGCGAAAAATCGTGAGGGATAAACAGAAATTCTCCATTTTTATGACGTTCTAAAGGAAATAAACCTACATTTTGCTCATGCCCGATTCCTGCAGCTCTAACAGTAACGCGTTGTTGCAAATAATTGTAAATCTCAGCTAAAGTCAATACTTTGTCATTATTTGTGTCAGCCGCGCCTTCCAACCCTTTTACAAGTGCTGCTGCAAAAGGAGAATTAGCCGCTTGTTCCTCTCTATAACCTAATACATCTAAAGCTTTCTGCGTTTGAGATGCCGAGGTTAATACTTGTTGAGAAGTATGCTGCATGAAATAGTAGTAATGTTGGCGGTAAAAGGCATCTTCTTCAAAGCATAAATCTCTAAACTTGGCTGACTGGCGAAATGCACCAGAGAAGCAGCAATCTAGGATAATTACTTGATGCTTAAATACTAGGCGATTACAAGCGTCTAGTACTTCTTCCATGGGCAACCATGTTGATTTATTTTTTGCCTCTACCTCTTGTGTAAGCAAATAGCCTTTTAAACCATTCTCGCTATCTTTTGCAATTCCATGCCCTGCAAAGTAAATCAATACTTGATTATCGCCTTTATTTTGGCTTTCTGTGAGTTGCTGAAAGGCTGAAAAGTCTTCCCAAAATTTACTTTTGCTAGGGTTGATACATAGTGTTACATGAAAATCGTATTTTTGTTTTAATACGGAAGCTAAACTAGTCGCGTCATTTATCGGGGTAGATAAAGGCGTAATGTAATGGTAATCACTTACTGCGACGATGAAGGCAAAGTTTGATTTCATTAGTCTATTGTTAATTGTGATGGGCTGTTTGCTTGGGTTGCTTAGTAAAGCGGAGAGGGCATTTTATCTATTCAGGAAAATGGCTTCTGCCATACCTTTGTAGGCTTTCTTGCAAGATAAACCCCATAAGATTAACTCAAAACATTTTCAAAAGTTTTTCATTGTGCGAAATTTTTTACAAAAAAGTAAAAGAAATAGGTTTGAAAAAGAAAGGTAACCTTCTTTTTCAAACCTATTTCTTTTTATAAAGGCTTACTTCTTCTCCAATGCCATTTTACACACAGGACAATCCCCCGCTTTATCGTAAGTTTTGCCTTTTTCGCAGTCCATTGGGCATTGATATACAGCTGCCGCTACTTCGGTTTTTACGCTATCTTGCTTTGGCGCGTCTGTGGTTTTGTGGGCGTTTGTTTCGGCTTGCTGACAGGCAAAGAAACAAGCACTTAAGCTAAGTAGAAATACAAATTTTTTCATGGAGAAAAATAGTGATAAGTAGTGAATAGTTAAGAATGAATAGTGAACGGCGCAAGCCCTCAACGAAGTTAATAATAAATAATGAGGTTAATGTGTTTATTACCAATTGTTTAACCTTGTATTATTTTCTTGGTTTTTACTCATTCATATTTATAATGATTTAATTTACTTTGAATTTATGACAAAAAAAACGCAAATATGGGCTAATTATTTCTCCCCTACAATTTCCCTCTCCCACATTTCCACGCCCATTTTCTCCTTAGCCCAAGTTACAACTTGCTCGATTTGGTCAGCTACTGTACAGTTTCCTGTATCAATTTCGTGGGCATCTGTCGCTTTTTTGAGGGGCCCTTCAGCGCGAGAGGAATCTATTTTATCCCGATTTTCTAAGTTATGAATAATGTCTTCAAGCGATTGATGAATGCCTTTTTCTGCAAGTTCGGCTTGCCTACGCTCGGCACGTACAGGCACGCTTGCTGTCATAAAGACTTTGAGTTCAGCATCAGGAAAAACAACCGTTCCAATGTCGCGCCCATCCATTACAACTCCTTTTCCAGCACCAATTTTTTGCTGCTGCGCCACCATTGCTCTACGCACCATCGGATGTACACTCACAGGGCTTACTTTATCAGCCACTTCGGGGGTACGAATAAAGGATTCTACCCTTTCCCCATTCAAAGTAATTTCAGGCAAACCCGTTTCTACAGAAAGCACAAAATCCAAATGAATCTCCGCCAAAGCCTGCGCCATCTGCTCGTTTTCTGTTTCAAAGGGAACATTATGCCGAAGAAAATACAGCGTAACCGCTCGATACATTGCGCCTGAGTCCACATACAAGTAGCCCAAACGCTTGGCAACACCCTTTGCTGTGGTACTTTTCCCACAGCCAGCGTGTCCATCAATTGCGATGTTAATTTTCATATTCGATTTTGTTGAGAGTATTATTCAATTTCTGCAATTACACTCCTTCCGCCCCAAACTACTTCTTCTAAATTTACTTTTACTTTGCAAGAAAGCGGCATTAAAATGTCAATGCGTGAGCCAAATTTGATGAAACCAAATTCTTCGCCTTGCTGTACTTTGTCGCCTGGTTTTACATAATAACAGATGCGGCGTGCCACATATCCTGCAATTTGTTTGAAGGCAACCGTTGTTTTTTCGTTTTGAACCACGATAAAAGTACGCTCATTTCTTTCAGAAGATTTGGGGTCAAATGCGACTAAAAACTCACCTTTGATATATTCTGCGTGTTTTACTGTTCCTGAAATCGGGTTACGATTGATGTGAACATTTAGCGGTGACATGAAAATGCTAATTTGGCGCACCTTTCCTTTGAAATAAACATCGTCTTGCACTTCTTCAATTACCACCACTTTTCCATCGCAAGGCGAAATCAGGTGGTTGGGATTTACGGGAACTGTGAAGCTAGGACTGCGGAAAAAGTTGAGCACTAAGCCAAAAAAGACTAAGCCGACTGTTCCTAGCAAATAGGCAACCCAAATGCAGCAATCCTTTGTAAAATAATAAGTTAGCCCTACAATTGCGGCAATTATCAAAAATGAAACGGGAATAATTGTTTTCCCTTCTCTGTGTAGTGTCATATTTTTGAGTGAAAAGTGAATAATGAAAAGTGAATAGTGTTTCAGTTTAAGCGTTGATTTCAGCCTATTTGGTTGCTATGCTGTAAAAATCGCCTCAAACCTTGTATAAAAAACTGTTTTCGGAAGAGAGCGTCCATACTCATGCCGAAAACAACTTTATTTAGGAAACTTCATCGGATAATCGTGGTCAATCGCGCCCTTTGAGATGCGACTTAGGCGGGTTTTAAGTAGTTGTAGGCGGAATTTTGAAATGTGGTCAGTAAACAAAATCCCTTCTAAATGGTCATATTCGTGTTGAATAATGCGCGCTTGCATGCCTTGAAAAGTTTCCGTTTTTTGCTCAAAATTCTCATCAAAATACTGAATTGTGATGTCGGGATTGCGAAATACATCTTCACGCACATCAGGAATACTCAAACAACCCTCACGAAACGCCCATTCTTTTCCTGTTTCCGACAGCATTACAGGGTTGATAAACACCTTTTTAAAGTCCGCCATTGGCGTTTCTTCATCGTCCATTGGGCTGCCATCTACCACAAATAAGCGAATAGATAAATTGACTTGCGGAGCCGCTAACCCAACACCATGTGCATTATACATGGTTTCAAACATATTCTCAATGAGCTTCTTCAAATTAGGATAATCGGCTGTGATTTCTTGCGCTTTTTTACGCAAAACAGGATACCCGTAAGCAACAATCGGTAAAATCATATATCAGTATAACAGTTTGCAGTGACAATTTTTGAGGTATTTCTTCCAAAAAATAGCAACCTAAATTTACAAAAAAAACCCCATTTCGACTGCAAAAATACAAAGAAATTACGATTTTTTGCCCTTATCTCATAAAAAAGTATATCATTTCCCTTCTTGCTTTTGCGTGGAAATGCCTACCTTTGTAAAAAATTGTAAAAAATAGGATAAACATTAGTTATGGAATTTCTAACTTTGAAGAGGGGAAGCAGGAGATGCGGTTGAAATGAGTTAAGAGGTGATTTTGTAAGTAAGTTTAGGACAGGTTATTTATTTATAAGTGTTCGGTAATAATTAGTTTACGTAAAGTTATTACTCAAATTGTTGATAATGAATAATTTGTCATCATTTCCCATTCTCAATTATTAATTATCCATTACTTATTTTATTTATGCCAGCAGAAAACATTGCTATTATTGATTTGGGTACGAACACCTTCCATTTGCTTATTGCAGAAATAGATGAGCATGAAAATTATGTCATTAAAGGCAAATTTAAAGAGCCTGTGCAATTAGGAAGGGGTGGTATTAATGCGGGGAAAATCACCGAAGATGCCTTTAAGCGCGGGATTCGTGCGTTAAAGACTTTTCGTAACTTATTGGATAGCAATGGAATTGTAAAGGTTTTTGCGAATGCAACCAGTGCAATTCGCTCGGCAAGCAATGGGCAAGAATTTGTGAAGGCTGCAAAAGAAGAGGCAAACATCGACATTAAAACGATTAATGGAAATGAAGAAGCCGCGATTATTTTTGAAGGGGTAAAAAATGGGGTACAACTCCCTTTTGAAGAGCATGTGTTGTTAGTGGATATTGGGGGCGGAAGTGTGGAGTTTATTGTGGCGTATGAGGGCAAAGCAGAATTGTTGCGAAGCATTAATATAGGTGGGGCGCGTTTACTGGATAAAATTAAACCTGCTGACCCCATTCAACCTAAACAAATTGCGGAGCTTTTTGCCTTATTTGACAAGGAAATGGGCGGATTGATTGCCGAATTACGAGAATTTGATTTGACAATGTTGGTGGGTTCGTCTGGCACTTGCGAAACGGTTGGCAATTTAGTTGCTTATCAAAAAAAGGATAAAGTTTCCCAAAATAGCGTGAATGGTTATCGCTTTTCGCACAATGATTTTCTCAATGTTTATCATCGCCTCTTACCTTCGACCCTTGCCGAGCGACAAGCTACGGAGGGGATTGATGTGATGCGGGCAGAGATGATTGTGTTGGGAGTGGCATTACTGCATTATGTTTTTCGAGAATTAGAGATTCCCGAAATGATGATTTCTACCCAAGCCTTGAAAGAAGGAGTGTTAAACCGCTACATTCGTGAGAAAAAAATTCGACTTTCGCAATATTTAGGCGCGTCAGATTCTAATATTCGTGCAAGTGCAATTTTGAAATTGGCGAAAAAATACCAATATGAAGAAGAACATTGTGTAAAAGTAAGTGAGCTTGCTTCCATTTTGTTTGATGAATTACAAGCCCAGCATCAATTAGGAAGAACCGAAAAAGAGTTATTGAAATATGCCGCAATTTTACATGACATTGGTAAATTTATTCAAACGAGCAGCCATCATAAGCATGGTCAATATATCATTGCAAATAGCAACATTGCAGGTTTTACGACTGCCGAATTGTTATTAATTTCCAACCTAGTACGCTATCACCGCAAATCTCCCCCCAAAAATGACCATCTTCCTTACCAAATGCTTGCCCCCAAAGACAAAAAAACGGTGCAAGTGCTTGCCGCTATCCTACGCATTGCCGCTAACTTAGACATCGGCAACCGTAACCTTGTACATCATCTTCGTATTTCGCTTTCTCCCGAAAAAATCTTAATAGAAGCGCAAGCAAACCAAGAAATTGAGATTGAAATCAAAGCAGCAACGGAAGTAAGCGATATGTTAGCACAAGTATTAGCCAGAAAAGTGGAAATTCGGCAGAGGGTAGGGAAGTAGCTTAAGGTTTTAATTACGCGCTTTAGTAGAAACCCCCTATTTCTAAGGCGTTTGAATGGGATTATAACTCAAATCAAAGATTTGCGAACTTTCTCGAATCCATTCACTTGGAATCGAGGTAATTTTATTCCTCCCTAAATTAATTCTTTTTAAATTGTAGAAATTAAAAACCACATAAAACATTAGTAATCAATTTTTTATAGTTAAAATGTTTTGCAAAAGGTCAAAGAAATCCTTATCTGAGGCTAATATTCTTTGAATAGCAATAAGCCCCATTTTAGCAAAATCTTTGATTTTTTTTCTAAGGAATTTTACCAACTGTTGCCCATGCCATGCGACATAAGCAAAACGTAAGAGTTTTATTTCAAAATCGTCTTTTGTACTAACTCTAGCTTCTTGAATTTTAAGAACATGCTTAAGCATTTTGAAGAACTGTTCGATATAAGTTCGTTGAAACCAGTGCCTTCGGAGTGTTTTGGCATGAATGCTCAAGTGTGTTGTATAAATAACCGACACTTTTTTTGAGCCATTTAGTCTAAAAGCGAGCAATATTACGTCTTTTTTTTGGGAACAATAATAGGCTTTTAGCCTGTAAGTAAAGGCTGTTTTTTGTTCTTTAGGCAACTCTTTTTGAGCTTCTAAATGTTTTTTTTCTGCTACTTCAAATTAAGTTATTGATTTTGCATGTTTTAGCTAACTCATCATCGCTATAACCGCTATCACAACTAAAATGAATTTTCGGCAAATTTATGCCCGATGTTTTCAGCTTTTTCACTAAATTGCCCCATCTTTTTACTAACTTTTCAGCTACTGTCTTTTTGACTTAATTCTCTCAATTTATTGACCACATGAAGCTCGAATACACATTCAAATATTGCTCGTATTTTGCTCGTTGTCAGCTCTTTACATAATGACTTGTATCTCAATTGCTGAAGGTTACTTTTTATCCCTACCT
>JBJXHA010000349.1:0-7125 GCA_046160275.1 Bacteroidia bacterium
GGTAGTCCTACAAATGTAATGCTGAGTAAAACCTGTAGCGGCTGCTTTAGCTGCCGTATCAGCGCAAAAACGAAGTTTTTGCCAATGGTGGGCAGCTGAAGCAGCCCGTACAACCTTACATTTTTGCCACTACCCTCTTTTGTTTACAGTTTGTGAGAGATTTGTGTTTTCCCAAAATTTGCCTTATCATTGCACTTCATTTATTACACTTTTCTCTCCCTCTTTTACTTAATGCTCATTCATTTTTAACAATAAGCACAAATGAGTAAAACACTGAGAAAGAAATTTGAGTTTAAGTATTTGGCTATAAATATATTAGCTTTATCATTTATTTTTTAACAATCCACTATTTATGCGGAATTATTTAGGGCTAATTGTCTTGCTTTTTTGCCTACCTCTTACCAATAAATCACAAGTTGTAAATGATGATTTTGAAGGAAATGGAACAATAACTAATTGGTATGGAGACGCTTGTGTGATAAACACAGCGTTTGCCAATCCTTACCAACAAGGGATTAATCTTTCTGCAAAAGTATTAAAATATACAGATAACGGAGGTTTGTATGCAAATACGCGGTTTCAAATCAATACGAAATTTGATTTGGCTGCAAAATCTCGTTTTACTTTAAAAATTTATGTGCCTGCTAGTGGCTTAACAGGAACACAACCTAATCAAGTTTCTTTAAAATTGCAAGATGGTTCTTCGGCACAACCTTGGGAAACGCAATCTGAAATTATTAAGTCGATTGTGCTAAATCAATGGCAAACGATAAGTTTTGATTTTCAGAATGATGTTTTTATTAACCATAATGCTGGCTCCCTACCTCCCGTTCAACGTACCGATTTTGACAGGGTGGTAATTCAAGTGAATGGGGAAAACAATACGGATAATGTTCAGGCTTTTATAGATGATTTAACTTATGAAGTAAGCCCCCCACTTGTTTTTAATCAATTGGTTTGGGCTGATGAATTTACGACAAATGGCGCGATTGATAATACAAAATGGCATCATCAAACACAATTACCCGCTTCTGGAAGTTGGTACAATGGCGAGCTACAACATTATACAAATCGCATCAATAATTCTTTTGTAAGCAATGGTTTGTTAAACATTGTAGCGAAAAAAGAAACTTTTACCGATCAAGGTCATACAAAACTTTATACTTCAGCGCGGTTAAACTCAAAATTTGCTTTCAAACAGGGTCGGGTAGAAATTAGGGCAAAATTACCGACAGGGGCAGGAACTTGGCCTGCTTTGTGGATGTTGGGTAAAAACATTAACGAAAATGGTGCTTATTGGGATCTACAAGGTTTTGGAAATACAGGCTGGCCCGCTTGTGGTGAAATTGACATTATGGAGCATTGGGGAACAAACCAAAATTATGTGCAAAGTGCTATGCACACCCCCTCAAGTTCTGGCAGTACAGTGAATTTAGGTGGTCAGACGATACCAACCGCTTCGACCGCTTTTCATATTTATACTTTGGACTGGACTTCTGAAAAAATGGTCTTTAAGGTTGATGGTGTTACACATTATGTTTATAATCCTGCCATAAAAGATGCAGATACTTGGCCTTTTAATGGCGAACAATATCTTTTGCTCAATATAGCGATTGACCCAAATGTTAATGGAAGTTTTACGCAAAGTACGATGGAAATAGATTATGTAAGAGTATATCAAGCAGGGCCATCGGCAGTTCTTCAAGCAGAAAATGAAGCGCAAGTATATTATCCTAACCCTGTAAAGGAGGAATTAACGATTCATGTAGAGAACGGAAATCAACAAGATGTTGCCCTCAAAATCTATAATATGGAAGGAAAATTGGTAAAAGAAACCGTCTATCCTGTTGAAAATGAGGCGATTCATTTAACGCATCTAGGCGATTTAGCAAAGGGACTATACAATGTTATGTATGAATGGAAGGGCAAACCTTATCATGTTAAATTTTTAAAAGACTAGAGGTGTGATAGTTGATAGCGGAAAAATAGTTAGCCCTTATTACCCATAAAAAAAGCAAGATTTTTTCCGAAAAATAAAGGAAGAATCTTGCTTTTTTGCACAGTTTTAGCCTATTTTGTTCTTTCTATTCTTGTTTATTTTATGACAAAAGCAATCTCTTATTTATTTTTATGCCTTTTCCTGCTTGCCACTTTCCCGGTAAAAGCACAAGAAAAAGCCCCTTCCAAATGGCGCGGTTCTTTGATAATAGGACAATATTCAGCCAAAATTGGTATGCCTAGCTTTCAACCCTTTCGATTGGGGGTGCAAGGCTGCGCAAGTTATCATCTAAATAAAAATGAAAAGCATCAGCTTCGCCAATCGGTTCATTTAGGCGGCTTTACGCATCGCTACTTACAAACGGCAGTGCGGTTGTATAGTGAATTTCAATACGAATGGCATTTTTATAAGGGATTGTTTCTCAATCCTTTGGCAATTGGTGCAGGTTATGTTGCTTCTTTTTCTGAAATGACTTCTTTAAAATGGGACGGCAACCAGTACATAGAAACACCCACTTCTTTGCGCCATAACTTTATGATTTCTTTGGGACCAAATTTAGGGTATGAATCTTCCCTAAAAGTTACCAATCGCCCTGTAACGTTTTCATTGGGCTATCGCTTGCAAGTACAGGGAATTGTGGTACGCAATACCGTACCCGTAATGGCTTACAGTAGTTTGCAACTGGGTGCAGGTGTGCCGTTTTAGTTGCCCAATGAGTTAGCACTTTTGCGGCAGCTAATTAATTTCACTAAATTAATTGCACTTAAAGACGCTTGTTGTACGGGCTGCTTCAGCTGCCCTCAATTGGCAAAAACTTCGTTTTTGCGCTGATGCGGCAGTTAAAGCTGCCGCTACAAAAGTGCGTTTATTACTTGAATTTGCGATTGATTTTAATAAGCAGCCGCAACAAGGTAACACAGCCCATTATTCATTCTTCACGATTCATTCTCTATTCATCATGTCTTTTAAACATATTCTCTTTCTCATTTTTATCGTGTCATTGGCTTCTTGCCAGCGCGAAAGTTGGATAAAATCCACCGAAACTTGTGTAGCATCTTCCGATTTTGTTATCAATCAAAATCACCCCAAAGCTGCTAAAATTCAAGCAGTGATGGACAAATATATAAAAAAAGGGATTCCTGGCGTGAGCATTTTGATTCATGACAACGATGGTTTCTGGATAAAAAGCGCAGGCTTTGCCGATATAGAAAATAATATTCCCATGCAGCCTTGCCACATTAATAAATTGGGAAGTGTGACCAAAATGATGATAGGCACTTTGATGTGGCAAATGGTACAAGAAGACAAATTGGACATGGACGCGCCCATTAGTACCTACATCCCTCATGTTGCCGATAAAATCACGAATGGAAAAGACATTAAAGTGTCCATGTTGCTCAATCACACTTCGGGAATTTATGACATTGCACGAGATTTAGGCTATAATTTGGCGGTAATCAATGATTTTACCAAATCATGGACAGCTGAGGAAATTCTCTCATTTATCGAAAATAAACCTGCGACCAATGCACCAGGTGAAGCGGTTAATTATTCCAACACAAACACCTTATTGGAAGGAATGATTCTTGAAGCTATTACCAAAACACCACATGGAGATTTGCTACAAGACCGTATTTTCAAGCCTTTGGGAATGGATAATACGATCTATTATAATTATGCCAAGCCCTTCCCTACCCATATTTTGGCGCAAGGCTATTTAGATTTTAACAACGATGGTGGTTCTATTCAAAATATTTCTAACCTAAATCCGGGAAGTGGAAATAGTTACACAGGCGTTTATTCTACGGTAACGGATTTGTATAAATTTATGAATGCTTTGTTGGTGCAAAGAACCTTAACTACGCAAGAAAATTTGAATTTGATATTCAATAGTATGCGTTTTAATGAGGAAAAAACCTACCAAACGAGCATTGGCGGGATTCATAGAGAGTTTGTAACAGACCTTCCTGAAAATATAGTCGCTTATGGGCATGGCGGCGGTGACATTGGTTATAGTGCAAATTTGAATTATTTACCACATAATAACACGGTATTTTCTGCAACTTATAATTATGGTTCTAATTTGCCCACAGCTTTGGGCGAGGAAGTACGGAATCTAAGAAAAGAACTAATTAAGATAATAGCGGAATAGGATAATTTTTGAAAAATTGAGCAAAGGAAACGAGACTCGGTAAAAAATTAGCTGATTTTTTACCGAGTCTCGTTTCCTTCTGTAGGTACTAGATAGAAAACCCACATAATTATCCCTTGTTCTCCATTAAATTTCCCAAAATCTAACAACCTTTTTATTTTTTCAGCGTACTAAACACGATGTTTTGCAAAGAAAAGCGTAACTTTGCCCTTCATTCTTTGAATGGCAATTACAGTCGTTTTATTCCATCTTCATACCCTTTCTTCTACACAAAAAAGTACGTTCTTATTCCTCTGAACATAATGAAATCTTCTGTTAGATATTTTCCTCCTATAATAAGTTGTTTTGCCTTTCTATTTTTGGCAACAATACCGATTCTTTTTGCGCAGAAAAAAAATATCATTCTTGACCATAAAAATCAAGTTCGCATTTCTCCGCTTCATACTTTAAATTCTCGTTATCGTGAAACCAATCTCTCCATCACTCCTGATGGGCGTTATTTGTATTTTATGACTGTTCGCGGGCAGCAGCCTTGGTCGAGCCAAACGATGAATTATAAAGATATGCAAATTTATGATGGAGATATTTGGTTTTCGGAAAAAATGAGTGGCAAATGGGGGCAACCTAAATGTTTACCGCCTGGAATTAACACTTCTAATGGCGAAGATGAGCCAAATGTTTCTCCCGATGGGAAAACTGTATATTTTCAAAGTTGGAAAAATACATGGCAAATTGATGGAGGTCCTTATTATGCAGCCTCATTGAAAAGTGGCAAATGGGGGCAGCCTCAAGGATTGGGAGGAGGAATTACCCAATTTTTTGACGAAACAGGTATCAATGCAACCGATGGCATGGCAATTTCTCCTGATGGGAAAATCTTTGTTGTGGCTTGTGGGCGCGATTACAATGGCGCGATGGATTTATATATCAGTCGAAAAAGGGGAAATAAATGGTCATATTTGACCAAAATGCCCGTTAATACCAAAGGAAATGAGCGTTCTGCTTTTATTGCCGCCGATGGGAAAACGCTGTATTTTGCCTCTGATGGTTATAACGGTTATGGCGGATTGGACATTTATAAAACGGAAATACGTGATGACGGAACTTATGGTGAAGTCATTAATGTGGGGACTCCCTTTAATACTACCAAAGATGATTATGGCTTGATTTTGACGGGCGATGGCAATGAAGCTTATTTTATTCGCGCCGATGATATTTATTTTGCTGACATCTCGAAAGCTGACGAAAGCATGAAACCCAATGTTGAGCAGTTTTTGGAGGTGAATGTTACAGATAGGGAGAATAAGCGAGGGATAACCGCAACGGTTTCTGTCATTGACATGAAAACGCAAAAAGTCATTGGAAAAGAACGCGCAAATAATCGTGGCAAGTTTCGCTTAAAATTGCCAAATGAAGATAAAAATTATCAAATTACCATCATTGCCGATGGATATGACAAAGCTGAGCCAAAGGTGGTAAAGGTAAAAAAAGCCTTTGCGAATAAAGCTTATACGGAGGAGGTTAAATTGCAAAAAATAAAACCTGTAGTAAAACCTGTCCCCCCTAAGCAACCTATGATTGCGGAGGTTCAGCCGCCTACGCCTCCTATCCAACCTATTGATACAGTGATTCCTACACCACCCGTAGTGATTCCTCCTAGCCCCCCCCTTCCCGACCCTGTCATTGCTTGGGCAAAAGAAAATCCTGTGTGGGGATTACGCCCCAAAGTAGCTCCTCCTATCAAGGCATCAAGAAACGAAAAAGATGCAAATACGATGGGTTTGCTTGAAACAGACCCCTATTCTTATGACGATGTGGCAGAAAATAACCTAATTTTATTGATGGACGTGTCGGGTTCTATGAATAGTCGGGATAAACTGCAATTACTCAAAACTTCCTTTCTGGATTTGATTCAATATATGCGAAAAGAAGATAAGGTAACGGCAATTAGTTTTGCAGGAAAAACTAAGGTTTTAGTAGAGGACGTTTCTGCAAGAGACAAAGATTTGCTCAAAAATCGTTTGCAAAGCCTAGGAAGGGGCGGCGGCTCAACGAAGGCAAAACCTGCCCTACAAAAAGCATATAAATTGGCGAAAAAGAATTACATACCAGGGGGAAATAATCGCATCATTTTGGCGACAGATGGCGGTCCCGAAGCTGAAAAATTGTATGCTTTAGCGCGAAAATTAGCGAAAAAAGACATTTATTTAACGGTCTTTGTTTTTGGCAAGATGAGCGAAGCGGAGCAAGAAACTTTCCGAGAATTGGCGCAAAAAGGCAATGGTAATTTATATCTTGTAAACCGCGAAAATATGACAGAAGTTTTGTTGCAAGAAACAAAAGCAATCAGAAAAAAATAACCTTTTAGACCTAGTGAGGTTTCTAAAAACCTCACTAGGTCTATATAAATACATCATTTCCATGAAATTACAATCATTTTTACTTTTCTTTTCCTTGGTGCTTTGCTGCTTAGGTTGTCAATCACAACAAGCAAGCAAATCAGTAACAAACCTAGATTCTCCTAGCTTTCAGGCGCAAATAGAGAAAGGTGCGCAATTACTTGATGTAAGAAGTGTAGAGGAATATCAGGGTGGGCATTTAAAAGCTACCACAAATATCAACATCGCAAACACAACTTTCAAAAAAGAAGTGGAGGCTTTGGATAAAAACAAACCCGTGTGTGTGTATTGCCAAAGAGGTTCAAGAAGCGCAAAAGCCGCCAACATTATGGCAGAAATGGGTTTTAAAGAAGTATATAACTTAACCGGCGGCATCGAACAATGGGAAAGCGATAAAATGCCTGTGGAAAAGTAGTGCTAAATTAGTGATTGATTGCTTTTAAGTGCTGAAGCGCAACCACAAGGGATTGAGGTGGAGTAGAAGAAAAAACAATTTAGCCCAACTAGAAGTCATAAAAGAGGCTGACCTTTTCGGACAGCCTCTTTTTATATTAAGAAATTAGCGTATTTTCAGC
>JBJXHA010000350.1:0-7879 GCA_046160275.1 Bacteroidia bacterium
TTTGGTATGGTTCTACTTTTACAGATATTATGACGGTTACTGGTTCTAATCGCGTAGGGATAAATGTGGCACAAAATCCGCTTTCTATTTTTGACGTAAATGGAGACATTGCCATGCGTGAGGGTACTGCAATTACAGCAGCAAATGGAGCAAATAATGATATAGTCTTACCTTTAAATGCAACATATGGGGGTGAACATAGCCATTATCGTATTACTGGACCAGCCGCAGCTTTTTCTCTTACAGGAATTGCGGGAGGCAATAATGGGCAGGTTGTAACCTTAATCAATGCTTCCACCCAAACCATGACGATAGCAAACGCTAACGCTGGCTCTGTAGCAGCGAACCGTATTCAAACAGGTACAAGCGCGGATATAAATATTGTCACAGGGGGATCTGTAAGCATGATTTATAATCCTACCATTAGCAGGTGGGTAGTAACCGCTAGTGCTGGGCTTGTTGGCAATG
This sequence comes from Bacteroidia bacterium, assembly GCA_046160275.1. GTDB lineage: Bacteria > Bacteroidota > Bacteroidia > J057 > J057 > JBJXHA01. The sequence continues at coordinate 469 of JBJXHA010000350.1, forward strand.
ACTGGACACTTGTAGGCAATGCAGGTACAAACCCCGCGAATAATTTCTTGGGAACTACTGATAATCAGCATCTTATTTTCCGAACAAATAATACAGAAAAAGCACGTATATCCTCTGTGGGAACATTGGGTATGGGTACCTCTGTTGTAGGAACAAATTTTGTTGACCCTTTTTCTAAAGTTGAAGTATTAGGTGATGGCGTATATGGCGATTTTTTGATGCACACCTCAAGCAATACTGCATGGGGAAACTGGATTACTAATTTTAGGTCAAGGGGTGCACACAACGCACCTACTATTGTGCAGAATGGAGATGAAATTGCTATGTATAATGCTTACGCTTATGATGGAACAAAGTATGGGGACCCCAACTTTTTCCAACATGCTGCTTATATTTCTATGAATATAGATGGAACGCCTGGAGTAAACGACCTTCCTACCCGAATTGCTTTTGCAACTACAGCCGATGGTGCATTAACTGCTACAGAAAGAATGAGAATCACCAATGCAGGGAATATAGGAATAAATACTGGAGTCCCTTCGGCGACTGATAGGGTAAATATCGTTTCTGGTACAACCATGAATGGTATGTTACTTACTTCTCAACAAACTACTGCGGGTTCGTATGGATTTAGAAACAATGCAACCTTTGCAGCAGGTAGTTCAACGGTTTATACAGGTTATAATGGAACGGTAGCTATTGCTGGCGGAACGAGTACAAATGCTGCCGTATTTGCTGATGTAGCAAATGGAACAGCTCCTGCAGGCGTTTTCTCCACAAACGGAACAGGTACAAGTGCAGCTTTGATTGGAACTTCTACTGTATGGAATGGCGCAAATACTCGTACTTCTTTGGCTTCTGCTATCTCGCTTGTGGGGATAAATACCGCAGCTTCTGGTACAAGTACTGGGCATGGTATCTATGGACTAACTTCTCAAAGAGATGGGGCTGGTGTCTATGGCTACAATAATGGACCCGCAGGTACTGGTTTTGCTTTACCAAGAACCTCTGTTTATGGAGATGGCATTATAACGGGTGCTTATGCCTTTGGGATAATGGGAGATGGTGGAACATCTCTACGTTCTGGAGCGGTATTTGGTGATGACTATGGTTTAGCAAGAGGGGCTTTAGGTTATTACGCATTTAACGGAGCAGATTATGCAGTATATGGTTTCGGGCAAGGGCATACAAATGGTCTGGGTACGGGCAGATTGGCTGGCACAAATGAAAATGCTATGGATCAGCCTAACAATATGATTGGCTTGGGTATCTATGGCGGCGTAATGGGCGGCTGGGTTCGTGGTATGCATTATGGTATGCACGCCAAAGGTACAGAATATGGTATGTATGTCGATGGAAATTCTATCACAAACAAACCAACCATTCAATTGATGGAAACGGGCAAAGAAACCAGAGCAATTTCTTTTGCGCCTTCGGCAATGTCGGCAGATGTTTATACAAGAGGAAATATTACCTTAAGAAATGGAACTGCTTTTGTGGCTTTCCCGCAAGATTTTAGTCTTTCTATTTCAGCAGAAGTTCCTTTAAATGTTACGGTTACGCCTACGGGTAATTCTAAAGGCGTTTATGTTACAGAGGTTACAAGCAAAGGTTTCCGCATTGTAGAAAATGAAAATGGAACTTCTTCTGTGAGCGTAAACTGGGTGGCTTATGGTACAAGAGCGGGATATGAAAATCCGCAAGAAATGGTTTCTCCAGAAATTCTTTCGGCTGATTTTGACAAAAATATGGACGCTGTTATGTATAATGATAACAATACCGAAGGACAGGCTAAAGGCATTTGGTTTGATGGGGAAAAAGTACAAACAGGGGAAATGCCTGCTTCTTTTCATGCAGCAAAAATGGCAAAAGTTCGCACTCGTCAAATCCCAAATGCTGATGTTACAAATCCTAATCCTCCAAGAGAGCTAAGACAAAATGTAAGTACCATTCCTAGTCAAATAGGGGTAAGCGATATGCCTTTGGAACAAACAATGCCTCAACAAAGAAGAGAGCTATTGAATGAGGAAAAGGTAAACAAAGGAGGGAAAACGCTCGATAAATAAGGCAAACGTTTCGGTATTCAACCAAATATAGCTTAATTAGGTATAGTTGCGCCTTTCGAGGCAAAACTATACCTTTTTTTATAACAATGACCCAAATAAGCGATGATTTACAAAATTAGCCCATCGGCAACACAATCAAAAACTCGCTGCCTTCGCCTTCTGTGCTTTGTATGTCTATTGTTCCTTTGTGGGAGGTTACGACCATTTTTACATAATATAAACCCAAGCCAAAGCCTTTAACATTATGCAGATTGCCTGTGGGAATGCGATAAAAGCGGTCAAATACTTTTTTGAGATGTTCTTTGCCAATGCCAATACCGTTGTCTTTGATACGTAAACGAATGCCTTTTTCTACCGTTTCTGTAGAAATTTCTATCAAGGGGCTTCTTTCAGAGGATGTATATTTTAGCGCGTTGTCTAACAAGTTGAAAATCATATTCGTAAGGTGTAATTGGTCGGCAACAAGAAAGGACGGTTGTGCTTGTAAATTTAACTTACATTGCCCTTTTTTCTCTTTCATCATCAACTCTACACTTTTCATCACTTGTTGAATACAGTCGTGTAAATCAATGCGTTCCATTTTAAATTCTACATTTCCCTTGTCAAAAGAGGCAATTTGTAACACACGCTCTACTTGGTGCTGAATCCTTCGCGCTTCTTGTTGGATAATCGTCAAATAATTGAGCGTATATTCTTGAGATTGAATCACTTTGGGGTTTTTGAGCAATTCGGTAGAAACAATAATGGTAGAAAGAGGCGTTTTAAATTCATGTGTCATATTATTGATAAAATCCTTTTGAATTTCAGATAATTGCTTTTGTCGAAAAATAACAGAAAGCGCATAGACAAAGAATCCAAACACTAAAATAAATACAAAAATCGAAAACAACCAAATGCCCATTTGCCCTAACAAAGTGGTGTCTTTGGTCGGAAAATTTACCGCAAAATAATAGCTATCATTCTTCCAAATCGGTAATTGCCTATTATTGTTAATATGTACTTGTCGCGTAGTATCCAACACGATGTAATTTCCATAAACCATTTTTTTTGATTCGCAATTATAGATACCATACTCAAAATCAATGTTTAAGTGGCGTTTGTTGAATTCGTTTTTTAGCAAGAACTCTAGCGTGCCAATGTTAATTCCGCCATTAATTTGTACCGTAAAATAATTGCTGCCATATTGATTTACCAAAGGAGACAAGGGAATTTGTTGGTCATTCATTTTCAAAATAAATTCCCCAACCGTTTGCAATGCCACGCCTACGGTCTGATTAAATTGCTTTTCGCGCAAATCAAAAGCCTTTTTAAACCAAAAAATTTGAATGACAAACACGCCAATCAAAGACAAAATCGCGCTAATAGCCACAAAACGCAAAGTGTTATTGTTCATGGTTGGATAAAGATAATATGTTTCAAATATAACATCTTTTTTCTACTTTTGTGCATTATCTTTTACTCCTAAAATGTATGAAAAAAAGAATTGCGTGTTTTTTATGCCTTATAACGTTATGTAGTGTTGTTTTTTCGCAAAATTGGAGCAGCAAACATTTTCGAAAAATAGACAAATGGGCGAACCAAACGCCTGATGAAGTGGCTGTTACTGTGCCATTATTAGCAACTTATCTTACCAAACAGGCAGAAACGGAGGAGGACAAAGTGCGGGCAATTTATATTTGGATTGCGAACCATATTCATTACGATGATTCTACTTTTGCCCAAATAGATAATTTTTATGTGAAAGAGGAGAGCGATTCGGTGGATATGCAAAGCCCTGAAACGGTGTTAAAAAGGCGAATCGCGCTTTGTGAAGGGTATGCGAGGTTGTTTAAAGCACTTTGTCAGCAGGTTGGAATTCGGTCAGAGGTGGTGATAGGTTATTGTAAAGAAGAAGGGGGCGCATTGGCAGACATTGCGCATGCTTGGAATGTGGTAGAGGTGCGAAAAGAATGGTATATGTTAGATGTTACATGGGGGTCGGGAATGTTAGATGCAAAGCTAAAACGTTATGTTCGAAAAATTAATGATGCTTATTTTTTGCTAGATAAATCCCTTTTTCTGAAAGACCATTTTCCCCTCGACCCGATGTGGCAACTTTCGGAAAACCTTGTAAGTGAGGCTGATTTTACGGAAAATTGGAAAAGTCATGCTACTCAGCTTAGCCAATTTCCTGCTTATCAAGATTCGATAAAAGCATGGTTTTTAATGAGTTATGAAGCGCAAAAAAAAGCAGAGGTTGCTCGTTGTTTGCGTTATTATCCTGAGAATATATATTGCATATTTAGTGCTTATGCTTTCACCTTAGCGGAAATTTCTTCCCAAATTCAAGCGATTATCGAGTTATTAAGGCAGGTAGAAGAGGAGGGTTTTGACCCAACTATCGCAGAAGAATTAAAGAATAAGAACCAATCGTTTGCCCAATCGCTCTCTACTTTAGAAAAATATTTTACACGATTAGAAGTTTTATTAAAAGGGCGAGAAAAAACGAACCTTGTCGCGCAACACTATCGCGTGGATATGCCGCGTCTTAAAACCTATCAATGTTATGCTTTGTGGAAAGCGCGAAACTTGCATTTATTAGCGGAATACGAGGAAAGCGAGACCGAATACGAGGAGGAAGAAAGGGCATATCTCTTGGAATTTTGGAAAAAACTAAGAGAAAATGACAGGCAAATGTACGAGGCGTACAAAGGTTTGCATGGGGCAAATGCAGATAATAAACAAGTAAATTTGCTGCAACAAAGGCTGCCCTATGATATGTTGAGCATGGAAATTAACAATTCCAACCTTTTGTATGAATGGCTGCGCCTGCATCTTGTTCCCGAAAATATCATTTTTGTGGATACTTTGCGCCTACAACATACGAAAATACAGGCTTTGTATGGAGAATTGGTAAATGTACAAAAAACGACCACTTGGATTTCGAGTGATTCTATGCAGGTGTTACAAGTGGATTTACAAAAAGCGATTGCCTTGTTTGAGTTTGAATTAGCAGAAATTCCCCTCATGATATTGCGTCAGCAGGTGGGCGATTTTTCTGAAAAGTTAGGCGAAGAAACTGCCGAAATGCGCATGAAGTCGTCAAATAAGGTTTTATCTGTGTTAGAAAAATATGAACTTGCGGCGGCAAATTTTCAACAAGAATGGATAAACTCTACCAAAGGAAATCAACTTAAAACGCAAGATGCCGAGGTATATCAAAAAATATGCGACCGATTTTTTTATTCACATCGCTTTATGCTGCATACAAAATTTTATGCAAACATGTTGATAATGACCTATTTGCTTCAAAATGCGGAGGAGCAAACAACTATCGTTTTTGAAACATTAACGAAGCAGGCTGAAAATATTGAGAAATGCTATCAACAAGTGAAAAATCTGGAGCCTGTGGAAATAGGGGAGGCTTTCAAGGTGGGATATCAAAGGATGAAGAAAGACAGTGAGGAGTTATTCAAGCAATATTATGTGCAACAATTACAACTCAAGAGCCTTACCTTTTGGTCGTATGTAACCCAACTTCTCCAACGACAAGGCTTTTCGCTTGAAGATGAAAAAAAGGTTCAAGCCTTATTTCAAAATGTAGAAGAAACGTATCAAAGCCTTATAAAACTAGGCGACCTTTCGCCCGAAGAGTTAAGCATTATAAATAACTTCTTTCACTTTTATAAGGCAGAAAATTTACTAGGAATTTCAGAGTTATACCGAGATCGTGGGCTAAAATTCGCGGTTGATGGAGATTTGACAAAAGCCTACCAAGAGACGAAAAAGGCACTTACGTATATTTCTCAATCCGAAAAGGAGCTAACTTTAATCGTGGACGAACAAACAGCAGGAATTTCCTTACTTGCAATTCAGGATAGCATAAATGCAGCAAAAGAAAGAGTAGAAACCGCCCTAAAAGAGTTGGAGTAGGCAAATCATCATCAAACATTAGTCAATTTTATGAATTTTTTTTGAACAAGCGCATTGCAAAAAGGAGAAAGCCCCCTAAAATAGCGACTTTCTCCTTTTATTGTTTTCTTTCTTATTCCTTCACAATCTTCACGCTTTGATGCACGTTTTCTTTGTCAAAAGATGTCCTCCAACATTTGCACTTCTTCCTCAGAAGCGATAAATCTCGTACTTTACGAACGCTCACGCTTTTTACCTTACTACATTTTTGCATACACGAGGGGCAAAAGGCGATGTTCTACGCGCCATGATAGCCGCAGGTTTTCAAGTGGAAAGGTTGCCTGGACCACCAAGAAAAAGGGAAATGCTTCGCGCTAACAAGTAAATTTTGGCGTATTCAACTTCTCTTCCTAACTTGCATCTTCATTTAACTATATTTTCTAAGCACAAGTGAGTAAGAATCAAGAAGGTAATTCACATTTTAATATTTGATTATCAAGTATTTAATATCATTTATCCTCTCCTAAATTATTCACTATTAACTTCGTTGAGGGCTTGCGCCGTTCATTTTTCACTATTCACTACTTATGCCGCCAATTTCCGTTGTTATGATTACCTTGAACGCAGAACTTCATTTGCAAAAGTGTCTTGCGGCTTTGACTGCTTTTGAGGAAATCATTGTGTTAGACAATGGTTCTACGGATAAGACCTTGGAAATTGCGCGGAGTTTTGCGAATGTGCGTATTTTTCAAAGTGAGTTTTTGGGATTTGGGCAACTCAAAAACAAGGCTGCAAGTATTGCGGCTAATGATTGGATTTTTTCAATAGATAGTGATGAAATTGCAGAGGATGGATTGGTAAAGGAGATTTTGCAGCGAAATTGGCAGGAAAATGAAATGGGCGAAATTTTGCGGTGGAATTATTACCGAGAAAAGCCTATTCACGCTTGCGGCTGGGCAAATGACTGGATTCCAAGAATTTATCATCGAAAATGCACCTCATTTACCAATGCAAAAGTTCACGAAAACCTGCAAACGCAAGCACAAACGCGCCTCCGTTTGCAAGGGAAATTGCACCATTATTCGTATCAAAATGTGGCGGGATTAATTCAAAAAATGCAGCGATATTCTACCCTTTATGCCGAAATTCATCAAGGGAAAAAAAGTACAAATTTGCTCCTTATTTTGCTTAAAACAAAACTTGCCTTTTTCAAACATTATTTCTTACAAAAAGGGATTTTTTATGGCTATGAGGGACTGCTCATTTCGCTTACAAATGCCATGACTACTTTTTATAAATATTTAAAATTGAGGGAATTAAGTAATCAATAAGGGGTAGTGGCATAAATGTAATGCTGTACGGGCTGCTTTAGCTGCCCGATAACTTGCAAAAACTTCGTTTTTGCGCTTTTGCGGCAGCTAAAGCAGCCGCTACAGGTTTTAGTTAGCATTACA
>JBJXHA010000351.1:0-4406 GCA_046160275.1 Bacteroidia bacterium
TATCTAAATAACTAATAAACACCTAGTTAGATAGATAGGGAATGTTTGCAATAACTTTCAAATACAAAGAATGCATTTAGATTCAATTTCTCGACCAATAGTTAATAATAAACAGACATATTGTTATTGCTTCACAATTTTTCCTTGCATGTTCCACTTCCCATCTTCTATGGAATATAAGTAAATACCTGAAGTCAAGTGTTCAAGTGAGATAAGCTGCTCATTCCAACCCTCGTTTACTTCAAATGCGTAACGTCGTAGCTTTTTGCCTTGAATATTGTATAAACTCAAATAAATCGTTTTATGAAAATTAGCATAATACCCAAATGTTACCTCATTCGTTGCAGGATTAGGAGTGAAAGATATTTGATTAGCCAACCCGTCTGCTTTCACACGTATCCTGTCGGAATATTGAAAAGTGCCATCTAAATCTGTCATTTTCAAACGATAATAATTATCGCCATTAAATGGGCTTTCGTCAAAGGTTTGGTAATTCGTTGGTTCATTTGTGTTTCCTTTTGCAGGAATATTTATCATCGAAGAAAAAACAGTCCCCTCTTGACTCTTTTCTACGGTAAAATAATCACTATTTATCTCTTTCGTTGTTTGCCATACTAATTGGATTTTATCCGCTACTTTTTTGCCCTCAAAGGTAAATAATTCAACAGGGAAAATGCAATTGGCAACGGTTAAATCAACAGAAACAGGTACGCTTTTGCAACCGTTATCAGGATTTACTGCTTCTACATGGAAAGTTTTGGTAGTATTAGGAGTTGGAGGCGTATAAACAAACGGATTGTTTGAGCCTTCTAAGGAAGTAAGTCCTGCGTCATTGTACCAATTCACAGTTGCTGTTGCCAAATTAACCGTGCTAAGTTCAATATTGAGTGGGCCGCCAGCACATACATTGTTAGGAGAAACAGAAGGGCTTGAAATGCTTGGAACCGCAGCCGTTGGCTCGCTTGTAATCGTAGCTTCCCCTGAAACAACAAAAGTACATAGTGGTCCCGCCCCATCAGTAACCGAAACTAAATTATATATTCCTGCGGCATTCACGCCTGTAACTAAAAAAGGATTTGTGGTGGCGGTAACAGCTGTTTGAGGCACTCCATCTTTGGAATAAGTAAGGGTATAAGGTGCTCCTGGTGAGGGAGGAGTAGCCCCAACATTTGCAAAATCAAATTGCAAACTTGTGGATTGCCCTGGACAAATGGAGCGCGTTCCTGTAATGGTGGCACTAGGGCAAGTAACATCATACGAAAGCGCAGGTAAGGAGGGAGGTGTAGCTCCGCAACTGGCTGCCACAGGCAAAATACGTGGGCGAATGTGCCATGTTGAGTTACAAGCACTTTCGGGAAGGGTAAAGGAGGTGCAAGGAGGCGTTGCGTTGGCGCAAGAAATAGGTTGAGGAATGGGTAGGGTAAGTGCAGAACAGCCACTTGCACCTCCTAAGCGTGTAAGGCTACGTATGCCTGCACAAGGAGAGTTACCCCCTGTATTATTAGGTGCACCCCAAACTACCCCATCTAACAAATAACCGTTTGCATCAAAAATACCAATATACTCTCCATTTGATGCTGTGGGATTGGTGAAGGTGAAATCGTTAACTGCATTTGTATTGATAAAGCAACTTGCGCAAGTAGCAATGTTTAAGTCAAGCCCAGCAGGAGCGCAACTCGCATTTCCATTCCCTATTAAGTAATAGCCATCGTTAGGAATAGTTGTTCCTGCAGGAATGGTTATCGTATAATCACCATCGGATAAAGTATAACAACCAATATCAGTACCTGGAGGTCCTGCAATTTCTATATATTCACCAGGACCTGTTGCTCCTGCTGTGATTAATCCACCATCGCAATTAGTAGGTCCATCTACTAGTACTTCATTCACTTTAATCGTAGTACCTGTATAATTTCCCCCTGCGTTACCAGCACCTGGTGTATTGGTTGAGCCAGCAGAACCATTTACCCAAGCCCCTCCTGCATTGCCTGACCTTTGAATGCTTTTATTATCAGTAGTACTTGTAAAATTCGTAAAAAACCAATTACTTACCCCACCAATTGCGACACTCGCCACCACGCGGCTTTTGTCCGCAGTGTAAGGGTCATCGCTTGCATTGTCAAGTCTTACCCATTCTATTGTTCCTCCTCCCGGAAGGTCTGTACCACTAATCCCCAAATCAATCACATCACCAGGGCATTTACTTCCGCTAGGGTCGTTTGCACAGGCTTGATTCGCTAAGGCACTTGGGCAAGGCGGAGAAAATACGCAAATCGCACCTCCCGTAATCACAGGTAAACTACCACAGCCATCTCCCCCTACAAAAGCGGCATTTAGGCTATAATCGGCACTATTACCCGCAGAAATTTGAAAAGATGCAGGGGTGGAGGTAACAGTTTGACTTTGGTCAAGAGAATTATCACTGCCATTGTCCAAATTAATTTGAAGTGTCCCAAAATTGGAAGAAGGAGAGGTAGTTACCGTAAGTAAACCATTGTTACAAGTATAGGAAATTGCTGTAATTGGGTTAATTACCTTTAACTGAATGATTTGTTGAATATAACACTCACTAGCAGAACCAGAACCTAAAATACTAGAAACGCCAGGTTGTGTACTTGCATTTACAATAGGTCCTTGCGTATTTTCTTTCACAATTAAACTTATCACACTTGATGCAGGGAGTGGGGTGAAATCATATACAAGGGAAGTTGTTCCATTGCTTATCGTTTCTGACGACCATGCGACTTTACTTAGGTTGATTCCACCTGTGGAAGAGACAGTTGAGCCTCCTCTGGGGCTTCCTCCTTCTTGGTTATTTGCATCTCCATCTAAATCGTTATACACTTGATTATAAGCGTGAATGTCTATTTCAAAACGAACTTGTTGGTTGGGGCAGACATTCATTGCAAGTTTTCCTGCGGCAAGTTCAGCAAGTGTTAAGGTTTTGGTTTGCAGAAAAGGTGCAACGCCATCGTCATCAATAATGACTCTAACTGCATAATCAGGAGTTGTGTTCGTTTGAGCAGGGGAAGGATAAAAATCGCTTATCCAAGTGCTACTCCCATCAGAAATTCGGCTTTTAGAGGTAGTACAACCCACAATATCTTGCCCTGTATTGTCCCATCGAGGGTCAGTAAGGGCGGGAATAGACCAATTTAAGGCAGGCGCAAAATTATAAGGAGCTGCTTCCAAAAATGCTGCTGCACCATAATTTGAAGAACTTTCCAAAATGGGGTTACTTGGTATCTCTTCTTTTTCTCCATTGCCCCAATATACGGCGTCCACTATTTGCGCATTACAATTAAATAAAGCAACCCTATCTGTAGCTCCGCCATTGTCCCAAGTAACTGCAAAGGCAGGGCTTGCTTGATTGGTACAATTACAAGTAGCTAAATCAATTGCGGGAACAGCACCCGTACCTGTGGAAAGAAGGCTACTAATGGAGGGATCCCAGTTACAAGAAGTGCAACTAAAATAATTGCCATTGTAAATCAACAAATAACCATTTGCAGGGATAGTCGTGGCATTAGGGAAGACAATAATTTCTTCTCCATCAGTAAGTACCCAATGAGATACATCAACCGCAGTTGTAGTTTGATTATACAACTCTGTCCATTCTGCACCTTGCCCATCATAATTGCCAGGGTCAGGTGTAATCTCATTAATAACGACATCTCTAAAAGAGGTCGTGCATTGAGCTAGTGTTTCTGAGATGTAAATTAAGAGAAAAAAAGTCGAAAATAGAGCGAAATGACGCATAATAGTAAGAGGAATGAAAAATAAATAATTATGTAACACATAAACCAAAATTGTTAAAAAACACTTACAAGGCTTGTTTAGTATCAGTGAACAATTAACAGTTATCAGAAGTAAAATTTTGACTATCAAGCAAATACACTTTTGAAATGAGTAACTTATTTCGCTCACATTACTTAGCTAAAAATAGCTCTCAAATCAATGAGAGTAGCAGTGATACCAAGCCTTGAAGTTTTGAGTTTTATACTCAAAGCGCATAAGTATTCATTTATAAGAATCCAACCGCGCGAAAACAGTTTCAATTTCTTCTGAAACTGTAAATACATTCGCTTAAATAGCGATGTTGTTGCGCAATATCTTTCTTATTTTGCTTGTTTTTAGGAGCGATATTTTATATTGATTTTCGGTAGTGGCATAAATGTAATGCTGTACGGGCTGCTTTAGCTGCCCGATAACTTGCAAAAACTTCGTTTTTGCGCTTTTGCGGCAGCTAAAGCAGCCGCTACAGGTTTTAGTTAGCATGACATTTGAAGGACTACCTGATTTTCAATGGTTTAGACAGTTTTTGGGGTGTCAAAATCGACACCAGACCTCCTTTAGCCATTTATTGTAATGGCAACAGATATTTTCCCACGTATGTATTAGGCTTT
>JBJXHA010000352.1:0-3013 GCA_046160275.1 Bacteroidia bacterium
GAGGTTATCAAAAAAAGTGGAGGAAAAGTACAAGCCGAAACCGAGGGGAATATTTTAGTTTTCACCAACGTAGAGCCTGAAGACGTTATTTTTATTAAATATAAAATTCAGAGCTATTATTATGGCAAAATTGCAAAGAATTTTACAGCCGCTTTCGGCTTTGATAGCTATATTCCAATAGAATATTCGCGTTATGGTTTGTTAGTTGCGGACAAATATAAGTTCGAACACAAAATGTTCAATGCTGATTTAACCCCTACGATTAAGAAAGTGGAGGATTTTAACTTATATGTGTGGGAAAAGCGAAAAATGGCAGAACTTAAGTCTGAACCTTTTATGCCTGAATTGTGTGATATTGCCCCAACACTACACATTTCTTCTATCCCTTCATGGCAAGTAATTTCTGATTGGTATAGCGACCTAGCCTACTCTAAAACGGAAGAGGATTACGAGATTAGAGCCGTATATGAAACCTTATTTGAAGGAAAAAAAGGCTTGAATGACTTGGCAAAAGCCCAAATTATTTATAATTATATTCAAAAGAATATCCGATACAGTTCTATCCCCTTTAGACAAGGAAGTTATGTGCCACAAAAGGCAGCAAAAACCATTGCTACCCAATTAGGGGATTGCAAAGATGTGTCGAGTTTGTTTGTTGCCTTAGGTAAATTGGCGGGCTTAAAAACGCGTTTGGTTTTGGTAAATACAAGAGATAATGGATTAAACGATCTCGTTTTGCCTTCTGTGGGCTTTAATCATTGTATTGCAAAACTCACGACGGAAGGGAAAGATTACTATTTGGAACTGACAGACAATGTTTTACCTTTCGGGAGTTTGCCTCCTTCCTTGTATAATGCAGCTATTTTGGAAATCCCTTATCCCGATGAAAAAGTAACTGCTCAACTTCAACATTTGAAGTCTGATACGCGCACGCTCAACGAAACAAATTTTACGATGAACATTAGCCTTGATAAAAATGACCTAAAAATAAAGGCAAATTGCTTAAAAGTAGGCGCATTAACCAGCTCCTTCCGATATAATTTGGCAGAAAAATCGGAAGAAAAGCAAAAGGAATATGTTCAAAAACGTTTGGCTGAGAACGTGAAGAATGTGGTTAGTATTCAAAATATAAAATTTGACAATAACCTCAATTCGCTCGGAGACAGCATTTCTTATGAAGTAGATTACACCATTAAAAATGAGGTAATAGACGTTGGCGAAATGAGTATGTTTCGCCTACCGATTATAGATGTAGTTGCTACCTTAGAGGCTTTCCCTCAAGAAACACGTAACTTTGCCGTTGAATATTGGGAGTATGAAAATATTGACTTATATAATGGTAGTTATATTATTTCTGTACCTGCGGGGAAAACGTTTACCGATTTGCCTGCCGATTTATCTTTAAATGCAAACGGAAATACCTATACGTTGAAATATGAGAAACTAGCGGATAATCAGCTAAAAATTACACGCAAAATTCAAACGAATCGCAATAATATTAGTCCTGAAAATTATCCTGCCTTTAAAGAGTTTATCGAAAAACTCACCAAAGCAGAAACGAAATACATTGCGTTCAAATAAGAAAAACCTCGCCACTAGCCGCTTCTTTTCTCTCATTGGGAGCGGTTAGAGGCGAAAGATTGCCTTGGTTTACCTTGATTGGTGTTGTAACCGCATTTTTGCTTTGCTTCATCTTGCAAAAAATTTGGTAAGTCCAATTTAAAATGCTACTTTTGCACCGCTTTCAAAAAGGAGAGGTGTCCGAGTGGTTGAAGGAGCACGCCTGGAAAGTGTGTATAGGCCAAAAGCCTATCGCGGGTTCGAATCCCGCCCTCTCCGCCCTTCAAAATCCTTGTGAGTGTATTGCTCGCAAGGATTTTTTTATTAAACGCTTATTTGTTATCTTTGCTTTGATATTCACTCTTACCAACTCATTCACTTATGCAAAAAACGTATTTTTTCCTTATCTTTTGTTTATGCTGCTCCTTACAAAGTCGAGCAGGCGATTTTTTGGCTACATATAAGCATCTAACAACTATCAGTGTGGAGGATTTGCAAAAACGATGGAAATCAAAAGGTTTACCTGAATTTTTGATGCCTATTCACAACGGAATAGAAGTGTATGACATTGATTACTACACAAAATGGCACGATGGTTCGAAAATTAAAGCATCGGGTTTGTATCTTGTGCCTGCGGGGGTAAAAAAAGCAATGCCACAAGTGATTTATCATCATGGGACTTCGGTAAAAAAAGAGCGCAACATGGGGTTTAATGGGGAAGAAACCTTGTGCTATTTCTTTGCTTCTGATGGTTATGCAGTTGTCATGCCTGATTATATAGGCTTAGGAAGGGGGGAAAAACGACATTTGTATCAGCACGCAGACTCGGAGGCGCAAGCGGCAATTGACTTGTTAGAAGCGGTAAATGAACTAAATAAGACCTTGAATGTCAGCGCGAATGGGCAGCTATTTCTAACAGGTTATTCGCAAGGCGGACATTCTGCGATGGCTACACACATCAAATTACAAAAGGAATATAAGGGAAAATATGCGGTTACGGCTTCTTCGCCTATGTCGGGCGCATATATGATGACGGGACCGCAAAGTGAAACAATGTTTAGACCTTATGGGCAGCCGCATTATTTGCCCTATTTGCTTTCTTCCTATCAAGAAGCCTATCATATCATTGACGGAGAACTAGATAGCATTTATCGCCCACCTTATAATAAGCGTATTTCTGTTTGGTATTCTGGCATATATCAACATTACCAAATCAATGATTCTTTGCCAAAAATACCTGCGAACATGATAAAAGACGAGATTGTGCAGGAATATAAAAATAATCCCAATTTTCCATTTAGAGTAAGATTGGGTGAAAATAATGTGCATGATTGGAAGCCCGAAGCGCCTGTGCAACTGTGTTATTGCAAAAGTGATGAAGAAGTAAACTATAAAAACTCACTTATTGCGCATGAAGCGATGACCAAAAAGGGGGCGAAGCACGTGAGAAAGT
>JBJXHA010000353.1:0-8840 GCA_046160275.1 Bacteroidia bacterium
AAACGCAAAAACGAAGTTTTTGCAAGTTATCGGGCAGCTAAAGCAGCCCGTACAGCATTACATTTTTACCTCTACCCTTTTTTTACTTTTAGATTAGCAAATACTTCCAAATCCCAACGGATTCTCTTAGCAAACTATAAATATCTCTTATTTCAACATAATCGGCGGGAGCAGTATAAACTTGCTGAAAACCAGCTTTTTGAAAAGCAATTTGGCAACGTGCAAGGTGATAAAATTGGGAAATCACCAATATATTTTGGGAAGTGTAATTTGGTAACATTTTTGCGCAATTTTGTGCTGTCAAAAGGGTCGTATTTCCTTGATTATCCATTAAAATATCTGAAGCAGACAATCCTTTCTGACAAAGATATTTTTTCATTACTGCCGCCTCGTCAAAACCGTCTTTTCCAATGCCACCACTAACCACAACTTTTTTTATTTGTTGTCGTTTATACAATAAAATTGCTTTATCTAAGCGAGCAGCCAATCTTTGGGAAGGTTCGCCATTCTGCATTACTTGATTCCCTAATACTACTGCAATTTCACAATTTGGGTGGTTTTCATACCAACCTAGGGCAGAAATCAGTAAAATTTCTATCCCTAAAAAAATAAATCCCAAGCGTATCAACTTTAAGAAAGTGTCCCTAAATGTATGCTTGCATACTATTTTTGGGATAAATTGCCTTATTCTTAACATTTTGAGATATTTAAGTTTGCTCATAAATTGTTTTATTTTAAATTTGCATAATACCTACTTATTTCTGCATCTTTGCCCCACTATTTTCGATTTTTAGTGTTTTAACAAAAAATTTCGTTAAAGTAAGAATAAAAAATTTAGAATTTGGTAACAACCTACTTTAAGAAGTGATTACTGAGAGTAAGGGCATTTGTTACGCTGTTTGGATATTCGGAAAAACCCCTACTTGGCTGATACATTGTTATAATGTATCAGTTTTTTTGTACCTTCGCTGCTCAAAATTAACGCTTTTTTTATTTATGGAAAAAACGATTAGACAACAATACAATGCAGCTTTTAGCCAAGAAGCCTATCAAGAAATGCTGCAAGAGATGAACACTAAATATGACTACGAAGTTCAGTTTCGTGTTGCGGAAACGCCTGTTTTCTTGACCAATGATTTTCGGGACAAGGTATTACAAGCAGGCAATGAAATTGCCGATTTTGTGCAGCAGCCCGAATTTATTGCCTTGAGCGAGTCAGCGATTCCCAAAGAGTTTTACGTTCCTAATGACCCACATCATACGGAAATGATAGCCATTGATTTTGCGATTTGCAAAGATGAATTGGGGAATTACACACCACAACTGATTGAAATTCAAGGATTTCCTTCTTTGTACGGTTTCCAACATTTTTGTTGCCAAATGTATCAAAAGCATTTTGATATTCCTAAGCATTATACTTGTTTGTTTGGGGGCAAAACCGATGAAGAGTATGTAAATTGGTTAAAGGAGGTAATTTTGAATGGACACGCACCTGAAAACGTGATTTTATTGGAAATTGAGCCGAGAAAGCAAAAAACTGCCATTGATTTTTGGATAATGGAGGCACATACAGGCATTGAGTCGGTGTGTATTAGCGAGGTAATATTAGAAGGCAAGAAGTTATATTATATGAAAAATGGAGAAAAAACGCCGATTTATCGTATTTATAACCGTACCATTTTTGACGAATTACAGCCAAGAACTGATTTAAAAAGGGAATTTAATTTAACAGAAGAAGTTGATGTTGAATGGGTTACACATCCCAATTGGTTTTTCAGAATTAGCAAATATACCCTTCCTTATTTGAAAAGCCAATTTGTGCCAAGCACTACTTTTGTTAAGGATTTAACCGAAATCCCAAGCGATTTGGAAAATTATGTACTTAAACCTTTGTTTTCATTTGCGGGGCAGGGCGTAATTATTAATGTAAAAAAGGAAGACATTGAAAACGTAGATGACCCTTCCAATTGGATTTTACAGAAAAAAGTGCAATACGTGCCTATTTTTGAAGACCCAAATGGCGTAGGCGTAAAGGCGGAAATTCGCTTACTTTATTTATGGGACAAAACACAAAATAAATGTGTGCCAGCTACAACCTTAGGACGTTTGAGTAAAGGGCTAATGATTGGTGTGCGCTATAACAAAGATTTTGATTGGGTAGGCGCAACGGGATATTTTTTCTAAGGTAAATTTTCTCATTTTTCAGTGTGGGACTGAAGTCCCTCGCTAAAAAATAAGAAAATTTAGGAAGCACTTACTGCATAATTTCCTTTTCAATACTCGTATTGGAGAGGAAATTCTTTTTTGGCTTTTTCTTCCAATCGCCGATAGACGTTTTGATAAGCAGGTTGGGCTATTAAATTATGCTGCTCTGAAGAATCATGAATAATTTCATACAATTCTTTCCACGTAAAATCGTGGTTAAACATGAATTTATATGCCACAGAATCTTGATATTCAATTAGGCTAAAACGATCTGCATTTTTTAACACTGACTGATGGAAACTATAAGTAGCAACCGTATCATTTAACATAGAAGTACCCTGCCAAGAACTTGGAACAGGCAAACCCAAACGATGCAACAAAGTGGGAGCAATGTCTATTTGCCTAACAAATGAGGTGTTTTTATACACATTGGGCGCATTGTCATATATCAAAAGCGGGATGCGGTTTACTGTTTCGTATAAAAAAGAGGTATGACGGTATAAATTATGCTCCCCCATGCCTTCGCCATGGTCAGACAGAATCACCACAACGGCATTTTGTAAAATATTTTTAGCCTCGAGTTGAGAAAAGATTTCACGGATAAAAGCGTCTGCTTGAAGAATGCCATTGTCATGTACATTTTTAAAGGCTTCGGGAGAACTTTCAAGGCTTAAGCCAGTAGCAGTGTTGGGAAGATAATGCGCAAAACGAGGATATTTTATACCTGCCAAATGCGTTGACATGAGATGTAAATAAATAAATTGCGGCACTTGAGGGTTTGCAGGGATTCGCTTTAAACCTGCCAAAATACAACTATCATCAGCCAAAGGATATTCTATATTTTCTATGTATTGTGTTAAGTCAGGAATAAAACATTCATACGTAGGACTCCATAAGCGGCTATACCCCGACAAGATAAAATGTGTGTCATATCCTGCCTTTTTCAAGGCACTTACTAAGGTAAAGCCATTGTACCCTACTTTGTTCCAATTTTTGCCAAATAAAGTACTAGAAACGCCACATTCAGAACAAGCACAGGTAGAACGTGCATTACGAACTTTGAGGAGTTTTCCTTGTCCATACAATTCATGCAGAAAAGGAGCAGTTTCTCTCTGATAACCATACATTTGTAGATGGTCAAAACGCATGGCATCTGCCGTTATGATAATGACATTTTTGGCTTGAAAACTATCAGGAATGGCGTACTGCGCTCTTATTTTTTGGTCTTGAACCCCTTGCGCCAAACGAACCTCGTTCACGATGCTATTAGAACCTTCATCACCTAGTATACTGACAATCAAGGGTTCTTCGTTTCGGTGCGCCCAACGTTTGGCAGGCAAAGCAAGCAGTAAAGCCGCTATTATGCCAGCACCAAGGTATAATATTTTACGAGTATTGAATTGTTTGAGGGAAGAAAAAGCTAACAAGAAATGAAATTTAGGAGGCAAGAAACGATATACGCAAAAGAAAATACCACCAAGCAATGCAAAGAATGCAAGAAAAATACTTGTGCTTGGCAAAAACAGGTTATTGAGTAAAGTGGGTAAAAGGGGAATATGTTGTATTACTAAATCCATGCGAACGGTTTGCCCCCAAAGAAAATTCCCACCCAAAACACAACTGTAAAAAAAAAGATTGAGCAAACAATACGTTCCTAAATAAAGAGTTTGGATAAAACGGGAAAAGCGCGCAACAAAAACATCGAAAAAAAGAAATAGGATACTGTTTATATAAGCACTTATCAGTAAATGAGCAGGAATAATACTCAGCTCTTTTTTACAAAACAGAACTAAAATGGCTACGGGTAGGGTATGAAATGTAAGCAATCCTATCCAAAAGAGCGTTTTCTTTCGCCATGATTTTATCATATATAAAGGCTATATTGTTTTAAGCGATGCAAAAGTAGGAAGAATTTTTGAAACTTTAAGAAGTATTGAGGAGTAAATAGCAACTATCAAGTGCTAAAAGAAGGCGTTTTTCTAAGGCTTTCTACAAGAAAAGAGAGAAAAATTAAGCTGATACTTCCGAACGCCAGCCCCTTTTTTCTATGGTTCTCACATTTTCTACTTCCTTCATTTTCAATAAATAAGCAAACAAGCGAGGTAATTCATCATCCACTTTTTGCCCTACAAATTCGCTAGGATAAATCGCATTTCCATAGTTTAATTTTGACTTAGAAGGCGTATCATCAACGACAATTATGCGCTCTTTTGCATATCCCAACTTCCAAACCTTTTTCAAGGGTTTGATATATTCTTTATGGTCACCGATATAAAAGAAATCTTCTACATCTTTAACCGCATACTTGGATAAACACTTGCTTCTGCCCCACACAAATTGAAGTGGAATTTCAGGCGGAAAAAGATTCGCCGCAATTTCTTGCACATAATCATCAGAAGCCGATGACCAAACCGCCAATTGAAAATGCGTTGCACAATTTTTCAAAAAATCGTCCACATAAGGCCTTTTATACACAAAATAATGAAACACCTGAAAATCAGGTTCTCTCGGCAACTTTGCCGTAGTAGCATAAATTAAAGTTTCATCTAAATCTAAAACAACTAATAAAGGTTTCATCAGAAATTTATAGGAATTTATTTGCCATAATGCAGGGTATATTTTACTGCTTGCGGCTGATTTTCACTGGTATAACTCAAACTAATGCGTTGGTTTTTATCATCATAATCAATGGCGATATATTCTTCAAAAGTAGAAACGCCCATTCCCTCCGCATTACGTTCTGCAATAATATACCGAACCAATATTTTTGTTAATAAGTTATTTTGATAAGTATATTCAAAGGTAATGTTATAATTTTGAAGGTTTTCAGCGTTATTTTTATCAAATTTTGTAACAATATTTTCCTTAGAAATTAAGCGATTATTCAAAAATTCTAGCAAAATTTCGCGTTTATGGTCGCTTTCTTCATGCTGATAACTAACGAGCGTTTTTCCTTGTACCAACACAGGCTCTCTTTTATTGAGGGGCTTTTGGCAGGTATTACAATGGGGCGTGTAATTGATGTTTTGGGTAACAGGCAGCAAGGTCATCATTTTTGTCCAATTACTATCTTTAGCGGTTGTTTTGCTTTGCCAATCGTTATTTTCAAAAGAGTAGCTTGCAACCACTTGATTATTAGGGTTTTTGATTTCTATTTTCTGACTTTTTACATTTTTCACCAAATCTTGGATGTTTTGGCTGTAAGCAAAAGAACAAATAAAACTCAAAAATAGCAGGAAAAAACGCATAAAATAATTAGGTAAATGAACCGTGAATAGATGAGGATAAATAAAAATATGAGTTAGTCTAATTTTCGAGTGCAAGTTAGGAAAATTATGAAGATTAACTCACTTTCTCTCAAGAGAAAAAAAATAGGATTTTCCACAAAAAGAAAAATTATCAAAAAAAAAGGAGGCAGAATGGGCTAGTTGAAGGCGGAAATGCTTGTATAGAGGTCGTGTAATACAAACAAGATAAACAAATATGAAAAAAAGATTAGGAAGTAAAAAAAGATTCCTTAATTTAGCAGCGAACTTTGGCTCTCTTACTTTTTTACGAACCCTTGAAAAATAATTTTTGTGTTATATCCAAGTAAATAAATAATTACTTTGTGACTTTTTAGTATTAACCTGTCAAAAACGCATAGCTAATTGATTTTTAAGGGTAATGAATTACCCTATGTCCCAGATATTACCATACTTTGCTTTCAAAGAAACTTCGATTCAGCAGTGATAATAGGCTAAAATAGCCTTATGTTTTATGTATTTTCACTTTGTATGAAATAAGTAATATTTATTTATTCCACACAAAACAAATAAATATTTTATCCATTTATTAATAGAATTTGCGCATGAATCATGACCAATACTTATCCTGCAAGCAGTACGAAAATCGTGCAACTGCTAACAATGGCTTTGTTTCTTTCTTTGATGAAGAAAGTAATGCCCACTATTTTGCAATGATTGATGGCGATGGCAAAGTGTTATTAAAGAGTGAATCTTATCCCAATGCTGGCGCGAGAGACAATGGGATTGCTTCTGTTACCAAAAATTGTCCTATAAAAGCGCATTATTCTTTGAAAAAAGAGGAGCTAGGCAAGTATTATTTGAGTTTGCGAGCAGGTAATCACAGAGAAATTGCCCGTAGTTGTAGCAGAGATACGGCTGCCGATACTTGGAATTTGTTGCCTTATATTCTTGGCGAAAAAGAGGGCTTAATTTCATTGAAGTCTTTGGCTGAAAGCGGCAATATTGAGGATAACTATATCGCTTGCCCTTATTATTCGGGAAAAGCAAAACCCGCCGAAGGTTCAGACATTGCCACTTTTTATGATGAGGAAATCAAAGGCTACTTTTTCTATCTGACTGATGAAAGTGGCGAAAAGGTGAATTTCAGAAGCGAACATTATCCAAACGCAAAAGTGAGAGATAATGGAGTGGCTTCTGTTCAAAAAAATAGAGATTTGCGCGAAAGATATAAAATTATCAAAGAGGGCAATTTTTACTATGTGGGGTTAAAGGCAGGAAATCATCAAGAGATTACAAGAAGTTGCGCTTTTGCATCAGAAGCTGAGGCTTTACTTTTGCTACCAACCGAAAAAATCATGTCAAATCCCTCTATCGGAGAAGATGTGATGATAGAAGCTCCTATTTTACTAGCGGCTGAGAATCCCCTCTTAACAACAGAACTTCCTGCTATTTCTGAAGAACCAGAAATCGTAGCCGAAGACTTATCCCCTGCCCTCTCTCGTTCCATAGGAAAAGGCATTGAAACAGAAGAAGTTAACACAGAAGTTCCGTTATTAGCTGCGGGAGTAGTTGTTGGCGCAGGGGCATTATCCTCAGAAACCAAAGAGGTTGAAGAAGCAGCATTACCAATGATTGAGCCAGCAATTGTGGAAACAACACCTATCGTTGAGCCTGAGTCTGTCATTCAGCCGCCAGTTCTTGCTGCTACCCCTACTATAGAGCCGCCAAAGTCAGAACCTTTAAAAGTTGAGCCTCCAATAGTAGAAGTGAAACCAGTTGTTGAGCCTGCACCCGTCATTCAACCGCCAGTGCTTGCTGCTACCCCTATCATAGAGCCGCAAAAAGCAGAACCTTTGCCACAAAAAGACAAAGAAGATGATTATTTGGCGTGTAAAGAATACAAAGGGCATAAAATTAATGACAAAGTAAACAATGTGGCTTTATTTAAACATACCAACGGCTTATTCTATTTTGCCATTTACCATAAAAATGGGAAAGTTCGTTTGCGTAGCGAAGGGTTTAAAACAGGCAGAGAACGTGATATTGAGTTATCAGGCGCATTAAAATGTCTAAATAATAACGATTATTATACGACAATCAATAAAGGAGAGTATGAACTTTCTATCCTAAAAGACAAAACAGGTAGAGAAGTTGGGCGTTCTTGTTTGGAAAAAATGGGAGACGAGCCATTAGTTGCTGCCGCGCCTATTGTTACCACTCCTAAAGTGGAAGAGGAGGCAAGCGATACGAATCCTCTATTGGTAGCAGGGGCTTTAGTTGGGGGTGGTTTGCTATTAGATGGTCTAACGGATAAAGGGGGAGTTTCATCTCCCGTAATAGAACCTCTAAAAGTAGAAACCCCTGTTGTAGCTGCTACTCCTGTTGTGGAAAGTCCTAAGGTTGTTCCACCAGTAGCAGAACCCAAATTAGCAGCAGCAAGCCCTATTGCGGCATCTAGTTCAGATGAAGGTGGTGCAGGTTTTAAATTGTGGTGGTTGTTGCCTTTGTTGTTGTTAATTCCTTTGTTCTTTTGGTGGAAAGGTTGTGGTTCAAGTTCGGTAGAAACAACGGCAACTACCACAGCCACAGGAGAAGCAGGAGTGATAACAAATTCTGCGACTACGAATACAGCGGTTACTCCTGTTCCTGTTGATACGATAAAAGCAGATTCGCAAAAAGCGAAAACGCCTCCACCTATCGTAGAGAAAAAGACAGAGGAAGACAAGAAGATGGCAATCGCTGAAAATGTTCGCCTTAGTTCTATTTTCTTTGATTTTGACAAAGCAGATTTACGCTCTATCTCTCAAACGCAGTTGGATAAATTGGTAAAAGTATTAAATGACAACAACAGTTATACTTGTGAGTTGCGTGCTTTTACTGATGCGAAAGGAAACGATGCTTATAACAAAGCACTTTCTCAAAAAAGAGGGGACAATGCATTTGTTTATTTAAAAGAAAAAGGAATTGCCGAGAATCGCGTAAAGATAAGTACTTTTGGAGAAACTAATCCTATTGCAAAAAATGCTTTAAATGATGGGAAAGATACAGAAGAAGGGCGGCAATTAAATCGTAGGGTAGAGATAGAAGTATTTGATGCGAGTGGGAAAAAGGTAGAGATTACGGATAAAATCGCAGTGCCTAAGAAGTTAAAATAGTTTTGTTTTAAGTAATAAAATCCCCAAGCGTCCACGCTTGGGGATTTGCTTTTAGCAGAGCATCCACGCTCATTATGTTCTAATCTATAAAGGCTAATTCACAAAAAATATTATCCATTGTAAGTGCTTTTTTTATTATGTTCTACATAAAAAGTTCCGAATTCTTCAAAGAGTTCGGAACTTTTTATGCAGCCTCCTTATGAATAACTATTCCTCTACTTCCTCTAACAAG
>JBJXHA010000354.1:0-3235 GCA_046160275.1 Bacteroidia bacterium
ATGTAATGCTGTACGGGCTGCTTTAGCTGCCCGATAACTTGCAAAAACTTCGTTTTTGCGTTTCTGCGGCAGCTAAAGCAGCCGCTACAGGTTTTAGTTAGCATTACATTTGAAGGACTACCAAAAATTAAAAGCCGTTCTTTGACGCGGAGAACGATGCTTAATATAACAAGGCATTTGAAAAAGTAATTGTTTAAAGGCTTTTCGATTATGTTGGACTTGCTTTCGATGAGCCTTCGAATCATACTTGGCGATTTTAGGAAACTTTACTTTTTTTAAGTGGCTATTTTGATAATATAAACGAACCTTGAAACCTTCTTTTTTTTCTAATGTGCTATCTTTTTTGCACACATCAGCCCATTTTTGGTAAAGAAAATCCTTCATTTCCGCCCTTGCATTGTGGTAATAATTTTCGAAGTGATAAATAGTATCTTTTTTGCTAGGTGCTTCAAAATCAGTGTTGTAAAATCCTTCGTTTTTATCTCTTTCCCTTTCTTTTTCCCTTTTGTGAAAAAAAGTATCTGCCACAGGGTAAAACGCTCTTAATACTTGGTTGTGAAAACGCCAATTTTCTCGATCCACGCAGCCTACTGCCTCACAATCTATATTGTGATTCGCCCTTAACAAATCTTGAAAGATTTCGACTGGGTAAGGATAGCCTATTGCATAAAAAGTTTGAGGCAGGTTCATTGCTTGGCGGGCTATAATTTCTTGTTGAACTTGGTACAACTCCAACAATTTGACATTTTCACCTAAATCAAAAGTATAATCTCCTTTGTATAACTGGCTACCGATTAATACTTCCCTTTGTAATCCTAAATACCCTAAGGCATAATCTATTCTTACCGTATCATTCTTTGTTTTAAAAGGAGGCATGGGAGCCGTTTTTTTAATTTTTGGTTGGAAATAGTTCATTTTCAATTTATTCCAATCCTTTTTTTCTACCTTCCAATCAACTACTTTATTAAGATGAAAACGGCTATTCATTTTCCAATAATAGTGAGAAATTCCATGTTTCCCTGCCCAGTAAAGTCTTATCCAAGGCTTGCCTTTTTTGGGTTTTTTCTGTTCTCCCGCGCTTGCATCTTCCTGTTCTCCCCATTCCTCATCGTCTGTATCCTCTGTATCTTTGGTAATATAAAGTCCCCGATAATCAGGAAAACGCAATAAGAAAGTAGGGAAATACTCAAAATAAGGAGAGGTAAGTCGCCCCCTCATGTCATATTTCCAAGTATCATACTCGACATATTTTCCCCGTTTTTCTTGCCATTCTTTTACGTGCGGAATTTGATAACCTTTTGCCCAAATTTCGCGCAAAATTTTCCCTTTTTCATCATAAAGCAGATGATGCCAAGTGTGAGCAGTTTCATCAACTTCACACATAAGTTCCAAGGTGTTTTTGCTGTTATATGCTTGATACCGAAACTTTTTCTCCTCCTGCCTAAAAAAAGTGTAAACAACCTTATTCCTTGTACGATAATTATGAAATGTCCAAACGCTATCTATTTGGTAATTAATATAATAACCTGTAACAAGTTGGTCCCTCTCATAATCTGCTTTAAAAAGAGTAGCAGGTGGAATGTGTTGATAAAAAGTAGAGTCAATTAAGCGGCGATTTTTATAAAGGCAATGTATTTGCCTTTTGTTAATGGGATCTTTCATCTCATAAACGCTATCAGAAGTAACATTTTGAGCGATAAGAAGCGGGAATAGCGTAAATAAAAAAGATAAAAAAATAAGGTACTTCATATAGTTTATAAATTTGAAAAGTAGGCTTTCATTCGCCTAATACAAAGCTAAACGCAATTAAAATGCCAATTTGTCAGGGTAACTCTTCTCAAAAATAGGCTTTTTTCTGAAAAAAAACTATCTTTGTGCTGTGCTAACTATCAAAAATATGAGGAAAAAATATTTATTTGCTTGTGTACTTTTATTTATTTTCGCTTGTAATAAGCAAAAGCAAAAAGGAGAATTGACTTTACCTGCTAACTCGCAGCAGGTTTTGTTGGTGATTGCCGAAAATGATACGACCATTCGCGGGGAAGCGCAGTTATTTCAATGGGAAAATAAGCAATACCGTTGGTTGGCGCAAAGTGAAAAAACTGCTATAACATTAGGCAGAACGGGCTTAGCATGGGGTAGGGGAGTGCATGACGCAAAATGGGTGAAAGGACAAACCAAAAAAGAAGGCGATGGCAAAGCTCCGATGGGTTTTTTCCCAATTACGGAATTATTTGGCTATGCCGAAAAATCAACTTTACCTTTTCAAACGAAAATGCCTTATATTCAAGCAACTAAGAGCTTGATTTGTGTAGATGACGTAAACTCTAGGCATTACAATCAAATTTTTGATGCGGCAGATGACCGCAAACGGGAAATAGATTGGAAATCAAAAGAAGATATGTTGCGTAAGGATAAACTCTACGAACTCGGTGCAGTGATTGATTATAATGTGAGTAATACGACCAAAGGAGAGGGTTCTTGTGTGTTTTTGCACATCTGGCGTAGCCCAAGTTCTCCAACCGCGGGTTGCACCGCAGGCGATCTCCAAGCGATGCAAACTATTTTTTCAAAACTAAATCCCGAAAAAAAGCCTTTACTTGTGCAGTTAACAAGAGCCGAATATGAGGAAATAAAAGAGTTGGTTCGTTTGCCAGAGTAATGAAATTGCTCTGTTATTTACTTGATATACACTTGTTTGCAATTTTCTAGCAAATTGATTAATGCTGAAAATAAATCATCTAAATTAGATAAATCATAGAAGGTTTCATTTTCAATAAACTGATTGTTAACTAGCTTCCCAAATTTCCAAGTTTCTCCATTTGAAATAATACCAAATACAGGAAGTTCAGGGGTAGCATTTAATTGTTGTATCGTGTACATTTCAATCAAACATTGCCCCCAAGCCTTGGAAAAATTATCCGATTTTGCTTCAATTACAGCAAGATAGGGCGTATCTAATACGGTACGACCTAAATCAGATTTTTTGGAAATAAGATAATCAGGTGCGCCTTTCAAATCTTCGTTTAATTCAATTGCTTTGTGGCTAGAAAGCGAAAAAAAGGTTCTGTATTTTTTCCATGCCTCTCTTAAAATAGGATAAAGGATTGTTTCACAAACAGCTTCTTCAGATGCTTGATAATCAATCTCTTTCAGGGTAAGATGCAATTCTTCTTTTAGCAAAATAGGCATTGTTTCTTTTAGTTCTAGCGCAAGAAAATCTTGCGAAGAATGT
>JBJXHA010000355.1:0-10147 GCA_046160275.1 Bacteroidia bacterium
CATCGTGTTCAGGTAGGGGCTGGGCAATGCCCATCCCCTACCTGAACACGATGCAAAAGAGCGTTAATTTTGCATTTTTAGCCAAAAATTAGAAATGGCAGACATACTATAATAACGAATTTTTATTTTTTAGGAGTTTTGTGTGTTTACAACACTACCCATCTTACAGCTTTGCTACCTGCTTCATTCTTCACCACGAGGTAATACGTTCCGCTTGGGATATTTTGCCCAAAATCCAGTCTTTTTGCTTGGGTGTCTAAGTGAAGAGATTGCTCGGCGATGGTTCTGCCAAACAAATCTTTTAAGAAAACATCAGACTCAGAAGATTGAGAAAAATCTTGATTCAACTGAATTTGGCAAGTGCCATCAGTAGAAGGATTAGGGAAAATGCTCACTTCTAAGCCTTTATTGTCAATATCGAACACCACTCTTCTCACCTCCGAATAAGCAGAAGATCCGTCTATGTCTATTAGTTTTAAGCGATAATGGAAAATCGTATGGTCGCCAATAGGCAAATCTTTGTCGGTAAAAGTATAAGCCAAATATTCGTGTGAATGTCCTGCGGCGGCTAATTTTCCTACGGAATGGAAGTTCTGATTATCGGTACTTCTTTCAATTTCAAACGTTTCAGAATTTTGCTCGCTTGCCGTAGCCCAAGTCAGTAATGCGTCTTGGTTGTTTACACTTTCTACCCTAAATGTCATCAACTCGATAGGTAGAGGGCCACAAGCTGCGAGAACTGCATTAAGCGGTGCTTGGCTTTGCATTAACACTGTATTTGCTTCTGTAGGAGAAAGACAGAACCAATTTTGCAAAACTGACATATAAATCTCCCGATAATCAATTTGCATAGGTAGTTGAGTCGTATTTAACACAGTAGCAGGAATCGTAGGATTAGGACCAATTACCGTTGGATTAACATATTCTCCAAATAAGAAAATCGGAGATACCGTACCATGGTCTGTTCCTACCCCTGCATTCGACTTAATTCTACGCCCAAATTCTGTATTGGTCATGCCTAGCACTCGATTCGCAACGCCTAATGCCTGTATGTCTGATTGGAAGGCAAAAATACTGTCGCTTAATTCTTTTAATAAATTGGCGTGTGTACCGATGGTATGGTCTGTAGCATCTGTTTGGCTGGCGTGCGTATCAAAGCTACCAATCGTTGCAAAATAAATTTTGGTTCTCAATCCGCCTTTTATCAATCTTGCAATAATTTTGAGCTGTTGCGCCAAATTGTTGTTACCAGAAGGAGCTGGCGGATAAGTAATAGATGCCGTATTTGAGCCTGCATTCCAAGCATTTACAATTTGGCTTGCATAAGCATTGGCAAAGCCTTGTTGTTGGCGGATAAATTGCACCTCTGAACCCGCAGGCGTACCAGGAACCGTTGTATTCGAATAACCTAAAAGCTGCGTAAGCGAACCCGAAAAGCTACTGGGAATTAGCTGCCCCGTATTTTGTGAAAAGCCTTGTAATGCTTGTGCTACATTCCCGCCCATACAAATTGCCAAGGGGTCGGGTTCATTTGCACTGGGATAAGCATTAGGAAAACCTGGATAATAATATTCGACATATCTACCTAGCCAACCTGAGCCAATAATTTGATTACTGTTAGAGGCTGAGGCAAAAATATCCATCGCTCTGAAATGAGAGAGGTTAAAACTGCTATATCCTACATTTTGAATGACTGTTAATTTGTCGTTGTCGTATAAATTTTTCATGCCCGTCATGGCAGGGTGCAAACCTGTGGCAAAAGAGCCTAAGTTTAATGCAGCGGTATCAGGAATTAAAACATTTGCTCTAGCGGCGGCTAAATTTGAGTACTGGTCTAAGGGCAAAACGGTATTTAACCCGTCATTTCCTCCATTCATTTGAATCACCACCAAAATTCTATCATCAGAAATCAGCGACTGCGAAAGTAAGATATGTTCTTCTTGCGTTAATTGTGGAATAGCGGCAAACAAACGGTTGGAAAAGAAGGGAACAACCGCAAGTGGCGCAATATTTTTAAGGAAATCTCTACGATTCATCTTGTTTTTAGTAAAAAGTAAAAAAATAATGTTAGCACAAATGAGCCTCAGCCATCGTGAGAACGGCTCTGTAAAAGTTTCTTAGCCTTGAGGTAGCGGTATTGACATGAGTGGTATTCGTAGGATCACCCACATAATTGTTCCAAGCCGTTGTCCAATAGGAGTTCTGCGTCTGCCCTGAAAGCAAAAGGGATTTTAACTGCGTTTTTAGCGCGGGTTCAGAAGGCAAACCATGAAGTAATTCTAAGACTTCTTCTATCAATAAATCGGGGTCACTTGGATTATTCATCGTTGCGGTAAACGCTAAAATATTCGCAGCTACTCCCCCAAATCCCCCCGATGTCACGGAATCCATATGCGTTTTATGCGCCCTCAATGAGGTAGCATATATCCATTGTCGGTAATAGCCAGGAGATTGATAATAAGCTGTCCAACCTGCTACGCTTGGTGGGTCTCCAATCATCATTCCTTGAGAACCGCATCTGTTATGAATGGTTCTCCAACTCAGATAATTCACCGCATCATTTCCGGGTGTATAATTAAACCCAAAGGTACGAATTACCCCCACGAGCGAATCTATTGGGTTTTTAATATGACTTGAATTTTGCATCATGTCATAAAAATGTGCAGAACTAAACAACTCCGTCAAAACGGGCAGAATTTCATAGTTATTGGTTCTAAATGTATTTGCCAAGGGCATAATTATATCACTTTCCACGGTGGGCGTGATGTCATAATAAACGAAAAAGCGATAAAGTTTGCGAACGATATGCCTTGCTACTTCATCATGGGCAAAAATCATATCCATCAATGCATTTAATTCAATCAAACCTCCACCAGTCCCAGTTTGCCCCATAATCACTGTATTATTATAAAAAGCAGAAAAGGTTTTGTTGCTTGTATCATGGTGAGCTGAATTAAAAGAAACAGGAGCTGCAGGATTTGAGGTAGTTACTTTCCAGCCTGTAAGTACCTTTGAAGCGGCTATCACATCGTCTTGCGTGTAATAAGAAGGTAAATCTTTCCCTATGGTAAATAATTCTTGCAATTCCCTTGCATAATTTTCGTCTGGAGCCGTATTTTTATTCAAATATCCATTCAAATAGAACAACATCGAGCCATCTATTGACACCTCTCGTATCATGGTTTTGAAATTGCCTAATGCATAGGTTCTTAAGAGTTCTAGGTAGCGATAAAATAGATAGGCATCTATGCTTCCGTATTCTGTTGGGACATGATTGTGCCAAAAAAGAATCATTTTTTCTGTAATGCTACGGTTTTGTTGAATCAAATTACCCACCCACCAAGCTCTTAGGCTATTTCTTCTTTCTGACGTAAAATTTCCGCTAGCGGTATTTACCCACGTTGCGCCAAGAGCAGCAGCAGGATCTAAAGAAGAATAGTCATTTACGGGGGGGGCAGGAACAGGCGCAGGAGTAAGCAATTCTGTAATGACTTGCACCATTGTCATTCCTGTAAAATAAGTGATGTCAGGCTTTGTCAGCCCAATCATCGTCCGCCGCAATAGGTGAATGAGTTGCGGCTTGGCAAAAGTACCTGTGTATGGAGTTATAGGCATGGTATAATAAAAAATATATAAGAATAGAAACAAATGTTTCTGGGATATAACCTGAAATTTAGAAATTAAACTTATCCAAAGAAAGAATTTTCAAATATAACAATGCAAGTAAGCCTCACTATCTAAACATAGTTTTTTCTTATCTTGCTTCTATGTATAAAGTGGAGGGAATTAAAAGAGGTAAATAAAATGAATCGAAAAACCTGAAAAAACACATAACAAGGAGCTTATTCCACTTAACAGGTGCAAAGTAATGTAATAAAACCGCTATTTCCAAACAATTTACCCTAAAATTAGTACCCTAATATTAGAACTTGACTGACTCAAAATGCACTTTCACCTACTCAAAACAAGGTGACACAAACTCACTCCATAAAGCCAAGTCTTATAAGATTATCTTTGTAATGTAAAATTCATGGTATCAACTGAATTAAATTAGGTAATAAAAAGGAGCTGTCTAAAAAGGTCGGAACTCTTGGAAGAGTTCCGACCTTTTTACTTAGAACATAATAAAGAGTAGTATTTTCTCTAAGCCAACACCTCCCGCAAGGCTGCATAAATGTCTTCGGATTCGTAGCCTTTTTGCAACAAATAGCGAATGATTTTTGCCTTTGCTTCCTCGCCCTTTTCTTTTCTCAGTTCATTTTGTTTGCGTTGAATGAGTTGTTTTAGCGTTTCGACATACATTTCTTCTGTAATTTCACTTTCCATCGCAGCATAGGCTTTTTCGCTTGAAATGCCATGCTGTCGAATTTCATGTAAAATTTTTTTGCGCCCCCATTGCTTCATTCTGAATTTCCCGCGCACAAATCCTTCCACAAAACGTTGCTCATCAAAATACTTTTCTTGTATCAAATAAGCAAAAGCCGCTTCCCACTCCGTTTCGGGAATGGCAAGCGACTGTAACTTCGTTTCAATTTCTTTG
This sequence comes from Bacteroidia bacterium, assembly GCA_046160275.1. Taxonomy (GTDB): domain Bacteria; phylum Bacteroidota; class Bacteroidia; order J057; family J057; genus JBJXHA01. The sequence goes on from JBJXHA010000355.1 coordinate 4,541, forward strand.
CGGCTTCGGTCTTGGTATGCACAAAACTTACACACTGCCGCAAGGTCTTTTATTTCCATAAGGTATCAGTGAACAATTAACAGCAAACTTTATCAGAAGTAAATGCACTTTTGAAACTAGTAACTTATTTTGTTCGAATTACTAGGTGAGTGATTCCCTACGAATTTCCCTTTTCCTCCAAATACGCCATCAATTCTTTCCCTCCCGGAATTTCTTGAATCGTATCAAGCAATTCGGGATTATTAGAGGATTTCATTAAACGTACTACTTCTTTTACTACGGGTAATAACATTCCTGCTTGCATCAAAGTTCCTGCAATGTTTCCCATGTTAAAACCATTACCTCCCCCATTTGCATCGCCGCCATTTCCACCATTAAATTGCGGCATTCCGTTGATATGCAACACTTTAATGCTGTCAATTTTTTCAGCAGGTTTCATCAATTCCGCCACTAATTGAGGAAGAAGTGGAATGACTTGTTGGGCAATGTTGTTTACCATCGTCATGCGACTCATCACATTATTTGCTTCTAATTGCAATTTGTGCGCTTCCGCCTCTGCCGTACCGACCGTTAAAATAGACTTCGCTTGCTTTTCGGCAGATTGAGAATCCAAATCGGCAGCTTCCAATTTCGCTTTTGCCACCGTAATCAATTCGTAGGCTTTCAAGTCAAACTCTACTTTTTTCATTTCGCGCTCTACTGAAGCCGATTTTTCTGCATCAATTACCTCAATTTGTCTTTGACGATTGGCTATTTCCAATGCTCGCACTGTGTTTACCGCCTCTTCCGCTTTAATTTTCTCCGCCTCTTGTTTCGCCGTTTCCTCCATCATTTTCAATTTATCCTTCAAAGCCGAAGACTCCGCTACCTCGCGTTGAATTTTCGCAATTTCGATTTGCTTTTCTTTTTCTTGTTGCGCAATTTGATTGATTTTTTCACGCTCAATTTGAACGGTCAAAATATCTTGCTGCTTCCTTTCTTCGGCAATTCGGATGCCTTTTTCCTTTTGAATTTCCGCCTCTTTTGCCAAACGTTCCTGTTCTGAAAGCGTTTGTTGAGATGAAGAACGCTCCCTCGCCTGCGATTCTTGCACTTCGCGCTCCTGCTTTGCTGCTTTTTCCTGCAAATCTTGGGTAATTAGTAACTGCTTGGTTTTGGCTTCGCGGTCTTGCTCGGCAATCGTAATTTCGCGTTCTCTCAGGCGTTTATTTGCCAACTCTGCCTCCGTAGAAGTACGCATGGCAATTTCTTTGCGCCCTTTGGCATCTAATACGTTGTTTTCATCGTGCATATGCAAAGGCAGTTGCTCCAAATGTTGAATCGCCACATCATCTAAGCGATACCCATTCAAAATGACATCGCCACCGCCTTCTTGTCCAAGTGCTACTAAAATTTCATCTCTGAACATCTTGCGGTTTTGGTACAGATGGTCAAAGCTAAGTTTAGAACCTGCTGTTTTTAGCGCATCAGCAAATTTTGCTTCGAATAATTCGCGTAATTTTTCAGTGTGTGTTGCTCTTTCACAACCTACGGTCATTGCCACACGGGTAATGTCGCCTTCCATGGGGTTGATTTTGATGTAAAAATCCACCTCCACTTCTGCTCTAATCCCATCGGCACAAGACAGACTATCTTTGCCTCTACGGTTAATACGTACCGTTTTTACGGTCAAATCTAAGCGACCAACCCTATGAATAAGGGGCACAACGATGGCAGAACTCATGGAAACATGGGGATGGGTAAGCCCAAAACCTGTTTTTACAATCGCCTCCCCTGTCGAGGCTTTTACTAAAAATTGGTTGAGCATGGCAAACAGTACAATAATGAAAAGTACAACGCCGCCAATAATAATAAGGAGAGATAATGACATATTGGTTTTAAATTAAATAAATTCTTCTTTATTTTTTGAGTAAGTGAAGCAAACGCACTAAAATGGAGATTACGGTTTTTAAAAGTAAAGCTATTTATAAAGCTTTTTTTGCATTGAGAGATTGTTACGTCAAATATAATGGAAATGTTTGGCAAGATACAAAAAAAGAGAGAAGATTTGTTGTTTTTTGTATCAAAAAAATTCACTTTTCTTGCTATCACAACAAGCCTCTTCGCAACGCCTTAGCTCCTTTTTTCGTTTTGATAGAAATTACTTACATTTGTGAGCGATAAGGTGCTTACTTTGTTTATTCACACACCATTTTCTTACCAAATATGCGTATTTTTCGTATTTTACTCTGCCTATTTGTGGCGTTTTCTATGACTACGGTCTGGGGACAATATGCCAAAAGTTACACACAGGTTCTTTCTTCTACGGCAAATGAAACCGTTGTGCGGGTGATTCCGCAGGGTTTTGAACAAATTTCTGTGAACGAAGGGCATAAAATTAAGCTGACTCATGGCACTTCTTTGCTAGAAGCAGGTAGCCCCGATGTACAAAAATTGGCTTTTTCGCTGCTCATTCCCGACCAAGCAAACATGAAAATGGAAGTGCTTTCAGCGAATTATTCTGACATTGCCAATGTAAATTTGTTGCCTTCTAAGGGAAATTTATCGCGCACTATCAACCCCGATGAAGTGCCTTATAAATATGGTGAGGCATATCAACAGGATGAATTTTTCCCTAAAAACCTTGCCGAATTACGAACACCTTATATTCTTCGTGATGTGCGTGGGCAAGCCGTTTGGGTTTATGCTACACGCTACAATCCTGTAACCAAAGTATTGCGAGTGTATAAAGACATTACCCTAAAAATTAGCAGTGCGGGAGTAGGTGGAGAAAATGTATTATACAGAAACCAAGCGTTGCAAAGCATAGAGACGGAATTTGCAAAAATTTACCAACATCAATTTATCAATGCGGAAAAGTTATTGCAATACACGCCTTTGAATGAAGAAGGTGAATTATTGGTGATTTCTGACCCTACTTTTATGACTGCCATTCAACCTTTGTTGGATTGGAAAAAGCAAAAAGGGATTCGTACCACATTGGTTGATGTGACGACGATTGGTACAACCCCTGCGGTCATTAAAGCCTATATTCAAAATTATTATAATACGCATAACCTCAAATATGTGATGTTCGTAGGCGACCATGCACAAATTCCTGTGGGAACAGCAGGCGGAAACCCTTCTGACACGCAATATGGTTATTTGCAAGGAACTGATGCTTATCCCGAAATTTTTATGGGACGTATTTCTGCGGAAACAATAACCCATGTCAATACACAAGTTACGCGCACCCTCGAATATGAAAAAGTATTAGCTGCCAACCCTGTGGGATATGATAAGGCAATTTGTATCGGCTCTGACGAAGGGCCTGGCGATGACAATGAATATGATTGGCAACACGCACGCAACATTCGCACGCAATTATTAGCTTTTACTTATACCGATGTAGGAGAATTATACGATGGCTCGCAGGGTGGAAATGATGCGGCAGGAAATCCTACGGCTGCAAATGTGGTAACTTGGGTGGACGCAGGGGTAAGTTTAATTAATTACACTGGACATGGCTCGGCAAGCAGCATTGTAACTTGTAATTTTACCAATGCTTCGGTGGCTCAACTCAAAAACGTACATAAATATCCTTACATTTGGACAGTAGGCTGTGTTACAGGTGAATTTATGAACACGACTTGTTTTGCAGAGGCTTGGGCACGTGCCACTGATGCTGCAACAGGTGTGCCTACGGGTTCGGTAGTAAATTTCATGTCCACAATTAACCAAAGTTGGGATCCGCCGATGGAAGCGCAAGATGAGTTTAATGCGATTTTAACGGAAAATGTAGCAGGAAACATTCGCCGCACCTTTGGAGGCATTTCTTATAATGGTTGCATGAAAATGAATGATACATACGGTTCGCAGGGTGATGAAATGACGGATACTTGGACTATTTTTGGAGACCCAACTTTGTTGATGTTTACTACACAGCCTACGGCAATGACCATCACACACGCACCTTCTCTTGTGTTAGGCTCATCTTCTTTCATTGTAAATGGTAGTGTTAATGATGCATTGGTGTGTTTGATGCAAAATGGGGAGATTTTGGCAACGAGCAAAGTCGTTTCAGGGGTAGCAAATTTCACCTTCCCTCCCCTTTCTTCTGTCAATCCTATCACCATAACGGCTACGGCTTTTAATCATCTTCCTTATCAACAAGATATACAAATTACCGTTCCTACGGGACCTTATGTGATTGTGCCGTTGATGACGTTAAATGATGCCGCAGGAAATAACAACCAAAAAGCGGATTATTCCGAAACGGTAAAATTAAATGTAGATTTGCAAAATGTAGGGATTCAAAATGCAAATGCAACTCAGGTAAATCTTTCTACTTCAAGTACTTATCTTACCTTAAATGATGCCGCAGAAAGTACAGGAACCATTAATGCAAATACAAGTGGTACTTTTAACGATGCTTTTGAGGTGACAGTGGCAAATAATGTACCTGACCAAACTGTGGCAAATTTCACTTTGGTTGTCAATGACAATGCAGGAAATTCATGGACAACACCTGCAAGTCTTCTGCTTAATGCCCCAGTTTTGAAGGTGAATCAATGGATAATTAGCGATGCAACAGGCGGAAATAACAACGGCTTTATTGACCCAGGTGAGGTGATTACGATTGCCATTAAAAATGGCAATGTAGGACACGCTGATGCAATGAATTGTGTCGCAACATTAAGTATCACTACCCCTGGTGTGAATATTCAAAATCAGAATGTTAATCTTGGAAATGTGAATGTAAATGGCAATACAGATGCGGTGTTTACGGTTCAGGTAGGTAATGGCGTTCCTAAAAATACGGTATTGGACTTTTCCTATCAAGTAAATGCAGGAAGTTATCAAGCACAAAGCAGTCATATTGAGTTTGTTATGCCTGATGTGCTTACTTTTGAACCGAATAGCCCGACTACGGTAAATTTTGTTCAAACGGGTGCAAATCCTTGGTTTACAAGCAATACCATTTATTATCAAGGAAATAATAGTTATCAATCAGGAGATGTTTCCGCAAACCAAATGACCAGCATGGAAATGGCGTGGAATGTTACACAAAATGATAGCATTCGTTTTCACCTCAAAACTTCTTCTGAGCAAGATTATGATTATTTGTATTTTTATATGAATGGGCAAGAAGTAGGCAAATGGTCGGGCGAAACCAATTGGACGCGTGTTGCTTTTGCTACGCCTGTGGGAATGTATAATTTTAAATGGACATACGGAAAAGATGCTTTTGTGAGCGATGGCGCAGATGCGGCTTGGGTTGATGATATTTTCCTTCCACCAGGAACACTTTCTATTGTGGCAATTGAGCCTAACGAAACTGCGGCAACTTGGTGTAAAGTCTATCCCAATCCCGCGCAAAATAGTTTGCATCTTGCTTTTGACCAAAACCTCCACGAAAGGGCAAGTGTTCAATTGTATAATGTGAATGGGCAATTAATCCAAACGCAAAGCCAAGCCGAAACCGCTTCTTCGCTTACCTTAAACTTAGAAAATGTCAGCAACGGAATGTACTTCTTGCACATTCAAGTGGGCAACCAAAGTTTGACCAAGAAAATTGTGGTAGAGAAGTAGAAATGTTATTTTGGTAGTGGCATAAATGTAATGCTG
>JBJXHA010000356.1:0-3931 GCA_046160275.1 Bacteroidia bacterium
TTTGCTGTTTCCCTTTTATAGAGGAGTTTCATTTGTATTGCCTTCAGAATTACCTGTCAAAGTACTTCCTTTGGATTTTGCTACCACATTTTCGGGGTCACAAGCACAAGGTAAGCCATCGCCTTCTACGCAACCACTACCACATTGCAAAACGTTCAAGGTGGTTGGTACGCGAATTTGCCAAGTCGCACCTTCAGGCGTTGCTACCAATTCTTCCTCGTTTCTTTGTGATAATTCGTATAAAATGGCATCAGAAATAGGGCTTTGGAAGCCTAATACACTGCCTGTAAACCCTACAATTCCTGTACGTAGGAAATACATAATAGCCAATTCGTAACCTGGTTTCACAGGAATTAAGACTTTTGCTGCTCCTGCTTGTAAGAAATTCAAGAAGAGCGGGTCAGAATCATTTAATTGATACAGTTTTTTCCAACGACATTTTGCCCCCCAAAAATAAGGGTATAATTGATAAGTCATTAAATTCCAATCAAAAGCCGTTTCCATAAATTTAATTCGTTCATTCATCTCTATTGCCATGCAATTGGTTTGCGTAATAGGACCAATCCACTCATGCTGACTTTCTGTATTCCAAACCGCCCAAGAAGTGAAATCTTCTCCATTAAACATCCAATTAATGCAACTTTTTTTGATTTCATCTTGTTCAATCTTACGATTTAAGGCAGGATTTGTGCCTTGTATATTTACACCTCTGCGTGTTCTTGCTTCGGCTACGGCATTGTCAAAAGCCATTTTTTTGCCTTGGTATGCGTCCATAATTGCTTGAAAAGTAGCCATTTGCCATGCTTCGTAGGCTTCAGGTGTTCTTTGCAATTCAACTTCGATATTAAAGGCCACAGCATCTGCGTGTTCCATATAAATTGAGCAATGAAGAGATTTAGTTTGCAAATCTAAATAATCCCACTGCCAACCTAAGTTAGCTGGAAATTCAAACATTCTTAATCCTCCGACCCTTACATCTGCTCTATGCGCCTTATGATGCCCTCTAAAAAAAACTCTAACAGCCCTATATCCTTCAGGTAATTGTATTTCTACTGCTTCGGCGTAGTCTGTTCCGCCTAACCCGCCTTTTGCAAAACTGCCTGAAGCCGAAGTATATAGAGAGGGCGGTGCATCTACTTTTACCCCGTAATCTGCTGACCAATAATGATAATTTGTTTCACTTACATCTTTATGCGTTCTTAAGGGAGGAATACTTGTACCATCAATCCCAACTTTTCGTGGGTCTAAGGGTTCTGTCAAACTGACATCATTCATAATGCTTCCTTTTGTCATTGCCCAAATGTGAAAAGCACCAGGTTCAGGTATCATAAATTCCAGCACTAATCTTTTCCCATAATTTACCACTTGCGCTTCATACACTTTGTCCATCCAACGATACAAACCTACTACATGACCATTTGTATTGTTCCTATTGTCCAAAATATGCTTATTTACTTCTTCAAACTCTTCAATAATTTTCGTAATTCGTTCTTCTCTTACGCGCTCAATGATTCTTTGAAGAGAACGTTCTGTAACATCTTTCGCATAATTAATGGCATTTCGGTTAGATTCTGTGGAAGAAATACTTGCCGCAAAGTTTGTACTTGCCTCTATTGTTACGGGACCCGCAGGACCTGCTACTGACATTCCTGCTTGAAAAGACAAATCTTTTGCGATGGTTTTGCTTGTTTCTTTTTCCATTTCGTAACGGTCTGCAGTTTGTGAATCTTTTTCTGTCAATTTTTCAGATTCACTAAAAGTAGCAACTGTATCTTCGCTTCTGCGCAAACGGCGGGTACTTCTTTCTCTATATTCCCCTTGCAAAATGTTCTCAATGTGTGCTACCTCTCCTGGTACATAACAACACAATTTTTGCTCTACTCTTTTAAACTCCATCATACCCAAAGGTTTGATGTGACATTTCCCATCGTTGTAATAAAACCCATCGTAAAAATTGTCGGGAACATTATACACTGAGGTGTAAGGCGAAGGCAAAGTGGGTTCTTCAAAAGTACGTGCTTCGCTCCAAAAAGCTCCACCTACGCGATATACATTCTGTGAGGTTTCCGCTTTTTCCCACAACTGCTCGTACTGCTTTTTGGCATATTGTTGTACTTTTTCCATGCTCTTGGTAAAAGTAGCCCCCACTCGAATTTTTAAGGTAGTCAAAAGCGTTTGTGTTGTCTCACTTAGTTCCTCCCATTCATTTTGTGAAATCCGATTAAGCACATACGTTTCTGTTGCTTCTGTTTCATCTGGCGTTTCAGGTTTGCATTTTTCTTCTATGGGCAACAAACCGCTTCCTTCGGGAATTTTGTCTGCTTGTTCCTCATACAATGCTTGCAGTTCTTCTAGGGCGCTTTCTGCGGCTTTGTATTGTGTGTAAGCCCTTTCGTACTTTTCCGTTTCTGCCTCATTTGGCTCGCTAGGCTCAGGGCGTGTAATAGGTTCACGGCTGGCGGGTAAGGGAAAAGTGCTGCTAGGCAAGACCAAACTTGCCGTAAGCAATTGGCGTAATTCTTTTTCGCCATTCACCACGTTGCTGTCATCATATTTTTGCGAAATATGATATGCCTTTAAAAGGTGCGCGATTGCCTCCCTCACTTCAGGTTTGCCACCTGCTATCATATAGGCAAACAAATTGTCCCACAAGCGCGAAATATGTTCTTCTTCTGAACTAAAATCCTTCCCTGTAAGATAACTTTGAAGGTTTGTATGGCTCAAAGTAAGCTCATTTTCCATAAGCCACTCACTAAAAGCGGCAAGGCGTGGGCATAAAACGTTCAAGTCGGCTTCAGTAGCAATAAAATCTTCGGTAGCTTGATAATCGCGGGCGGCAGACTGCATAGCTGCAAGGCGTTGTGCTTCGCTCTCATTGGCATCATTGCGTAGGCTGCGCAGATTCGTAGCAAAGCTACTCTCCTCATTTGCAGTAGGCTGTACTAGCACCCTTTGTAGTGCCAGAACACTTGGCTTTTGCGGCGCACGCACCGTTACAAACCGAAAAATCGTACTTTTGGCTTCTTCTGTAGTACTCATTTTTTGACTTTGGTTAAATTGTGAATAAAATGGAATATTGGCGTTTTTCGGGAGGGAAAAACGTATATGTGAATTTTTAGCTTGCATTTAGTAATAAGGATAATACCAAGTTTGGCTAATACAGCCTGTCATTTCTTCAAATAGGTTATCCCTTGTCCCTAAAATGCCATATTTTTTACTAACATATAAATTTAATATAAAGGACTCTTGAATAAAGGAAAAAATATAAACTGTATCAGCTAACTGAGTATCAAAATATTTGCGCAAAAGCCTTACGCTAAAATCCTTTTGATGCCCAAAACCGAAGCCTGTTATGCTCCAAGCGTCCTTATCACTATACGTACTATCCGTCTTTGCATCATAATAAAATAACAGTTGTTCATATTTTATACCCTTCTCACTTGTCATAAAAAATACAGCATTGCAAGTATCTCTGATATAGAGGGTATCCTGTAAGATAGGGAGACCTGTTTGAAGCCGCAAATACAGCGTTCGATATTTTTTTATTCTCGGTTCTTCCATCACAACTTTTCTGGGAAACCAATCAGAACGTTTAAAGTGAATCAAATTCACCTCTCTACCATCAAACAATACTTTTTCAACATTTCCAATCCCTTTTGAAAAAATGAGGGTGTCTTTACCTAATGCTCTTGTAAGAATAGCATCTTTGTAAGAGCCGCAGTTTCTATAACAAGTAATACTATCCGACATTAGCGGAAAAAGAGGCGTTTGAGCTGTTACCACCTTGAAAAGTAAGCAAAAAGTAAGGAGAATTAAAAAATATGCTTTCATGGATTCAATATGTCTGTTTATTATTAACTATTGGTCGAGAAATTGAATCTAAATGCATTCTTTGTATTTGAAAGTTATTGCAAACATTCCCTATCTATCT
>JBJXHA010000357.1:0-5650 GCA_046160275.1 Bacteroidia bacterium
TTGACACCAGAACACAGCACACACACACACTCACAACACACTCACAACACACTCACAACACACACACACACACACACAACACACAATCGCGGGCAAAGAAATGGCGATGCAAAAGCTGATGCAGCAGCAACTTCCCAAAACCTTAGACGCAATAGATAAGTCAAAATTGCCAACGGAGGTGAAAAACAAACTCAAAGAAGCGGCAATTAATACGGCAATTTCGGGGAATAGTGAAGGTAATAGCAATGCTTATACGCCTACGAGCTATAAAGGTGGGAACGGCGGCACTAATTACCAAGTTCCAACCACGCCAGAAGGCATGGAAGATTACGTAAATGCCCTCAAAACCGCAGGTTTAAACGACAGCGAAATCGCCACCGTCATCAAACAAAATGCGGGTTTAACAGGCAAGCCGCTTGCGCAGGTCTTTACGCCAAGTGTTATCGCCGCTTTGAAAGACATTGACCCAGAAGTGGCGCAAAGTATTGTGCAGGCTTTGGCGGGGGACGCGAGTTTCGCGGGCGGCGAAGATGAGGCTGCTATTTTCAAAGGCTTAGGCGAAGATTTTGCGAAAAGTTTAAGTTAAAGTTATTGATTTGTAAGGAATGTCATTTTTAGAGAAAATGATATTCCTTACAAAATTTATTTCTCATTTATCATTCATTTTTATTCTAAAAAAACATGGCAACGAATATAACAAATACCCGTGAATTGGTATTAATTTTTTTACAAACGTCAAAATCGCGTTCTGTTCAGCAGTTGGGTTTTGAGCGAAATTCGGCATTGCAAGCAAAGTTTCAAGAACTTTTTGCAGAGGATGACAGTGTGGCTTCAGTAATTGAGAAGTTGCAAAGTGCTAATAAAGGCATACAATTAATAAGTGCCGAAAACACAGATTTGCAAAAGATAGGGGCAGGTTCGCACTTGCTTTTTGGGCATGACAGCGAGGAAGGCATTACCGTACAAATCATAGAACCACCTAAAACGCGCCAAGATAAGGTGAAAATTAGTCTAAGCATTGGCTTCTCTACCGTAGTCAACTTTACCGACCTATTCCAACTTTCTACGGTGTTAAAGCCCCTACTTCCCGCAAATATGGCAGCTAAAATCCCTGATAATTTGGCTATGCCTTATTTGATGACCTTTAAAGATGTGTGGGAGATGGAACCAAGCGAAACTTATCGGGATAATCCCAACAATGTTGTTTGTTTTTTTGTTCCATTCATAGGATTTCTCCCTAATGTACTCGTCCCTCCCATTACACCTATCCCAAGTTGTGGAACAATTTACAAAATGCCTAATGCTAACTCGCCATCTTGCTTTGTTTTGATAAGCCCCTTAAATGTTATAGGTACAATACAAGCATTTTCCCCTGCTGCTATACCAGGATTATTAGATACTCGGCAAACTAGTATTGCTAAAGGTACAACTAAATATAAGTATTCTCCATCGCAAACAACATTTGTGCCTATTAATAATGCCGTTGCTGCTCGCCTAAATCCTGTAGCTTTTGCATTCCCTGCAACCCCAATTCCGCCAGCAAACTTCAACCCTACTTTTTTCATGGGTAATACAGGTAGCACAAATACGCTTTTTTCCCAATTATTACATTGGTTTAAAGCACTAAGGAATTGGAATAATGGAACAGAATTGATGGGAGTAATGATTGGAGATATTAGGACTGGTACTACAATAGGGTTGCCTATAACCCAAACTCCCTTTCAAGTTCCTCTTTGGGGGGTAAACGCGAACGCAGCCATTTTGCCTAGAACAGCGGGTACACCACCTCTTGGATACCAAAACCCTCCACAAACAGCGAGTCAAGCAGTTATATTTTCTCCTCCTGCTGCAAGTTGGTCGGTGTCTAATGGATTGACAACTACCAACATAACACATATATCACCAGAAGCATTTATTGTAAATGATGCCTCTACCCCTGCTAATCCGAATTTTGCCTCATTTTTGGATATTAATACGCAAAACCATTTATCAAATAATATGTCTTTTGCTGCGCAAAATATAACGGGAGTGGCTCCTACAAGCCAAATCTTTGGTCTAATAAAAACCAACTTCAATAATAGGAATAATAATGTGAATAACACTTTTGTTAGTGCTATCCTAGATGCTGCTGGAAATGTAATACAACAAGGCGAAGATTCCTTTTTACCTGCTCCCTTATGTCCACAAGGAATATCCATTTTGGTACAGCGAGATACTAACAGCAAGGCTATTTTTAGTTTTTACCAAAACCCACCTGTACAAAATGGTAATTTTACCTTTTTATTTCATGCTACAGAAGATGATATATCAGACTGCATGGCTGCACGAGATTTGGGGGATACTAATTGGATTGGACAAATTATGCCTGCTGTATTTGATAGAAATCGGATGCCTAAATAAAGTATTAGATATGTTGAAGAACAAAACGCATCTCCTATTTCCAATACTTTGGATATTCATACCCATTCTTAGTATTGCCCAAGAAACTCGGCTTTCGATTGTGTCTTGGTTGCTACCTTCTGACAGTGTGTTCTTGGCGCACAACCCTGTACACCCTCAAATTGCTATGTGGGTTGATACTTTATTATTTGATGTAATGAAGCAAAAGATACCTTGTTTTGCTGCGCTAACGTTTCCAGCCCAAACGAAAGCACCTTATAAAACAAGGGATTCCATAAAGGTTGATGAACGTTTGTACAATCCGTATGTTTATGTTACAGACGAATTTCAAAAGCCTTTTTTGGGAGATGTTACCCCTTATGAGAAAAGTGTAAATTTATCCTACTTGCATCAAAGATTAAAGTTTACAGTTACACACCGTTTAAAGAAAAAAGGAAAGGTAAATGTGATTGAGGGTAAATTATATTTAGGGTTTTATGAGCCTATACTCAATAAAAACTACTTTTTTTGTTATGTTAAGATGAGTGATTTAAAAAAATATAAGATTAACATAGCAGGGAAAAATACAAATTTATTGGCTTATCTCGAAAAGCATTTCTTTGAAATAACGATTCCAACCTCCTATAAGTTCTTAGATGGAAATTGCCATACTCATGCCGATATTGATGTTTTTGGGATTCCCAATCCGCAGTATGAATACGATGCGAAAGAGCAAAATAAGCCATCAGAACCTAATACATATAGGTGGTTTACTGAAAAATACTATCAAAAGAAGTGGTGTGAATTAGCAAATAACATTTGTAAATTTACAGAAGAAGATATATATCTTCCTTGTATCACTGCCCCTACCCCTTTATTGTATGATGATGTTAACTTCATGAAATCTGCTTATTATTATTTGTACTGTAAGGAAAAATGATAGGTTATGAAGGGGCGTATTTATCGAAGCAATACAAGAAACTTATAATGCTTGTGAGAAAATAGCCCCCCAGTAAATTTAAGTGTTCCTTGCTTACAAGGACACTTAAATTTACTGGGGGCGAAACAATTAGTATGAGTGGTACACCTCCCAATATAGGCGCAATTCAGGAATTGGCGCAAAATATGGCGCAGGGTTTTGTTACTAGCTTTTTACAATCGCTGGGCTAAGGGCTTTTTAGACCTTCGTAGGTTTAGGAAAAATTTATGAAGGTCTAAAAATATTGTTTTTTATTTTCATTTTTATTTACCTTTTAAAGCAAAAACGTTATGGCAACAGGCGTTCAAACCAATATCTCTATTTTGCGCAATCGTTTATTGACGCATTTACAAAATTATAGCCAAGCACTTCCCGAAACGAAGCAAAAATGGCAAAATCAAATCGAAAGTTTACTAGGCAACAGCGACACAGTAGAAAGCCTAGCAAACAAACTCGGCAACGCAGGACTAAGCCCAACTAACGGCACATTTTCTGCTTCGCAACTCAAAGCAGGAACAATTTTGCTTTACAAACACAATGCAGAAGCCGAAAAAGGCTTGGTAGGTATCATCACAAAATCGCCACAAGATGAAAATAGCAAAGCCACGCTTGCCCTTTTTCCACAAACGGGCAGCCTACAAATGGCGCAGCTCACGCCTACACAAATTGGCAAAATTAACGAAAATGTGAGTGGTTTGGAGGGGCTAGAACTGGTGAAGGCAGTGGGGCTGGGAGAGATGTTGGAGGGGGGGGAATACATCATTAGTATCTATTAATATGGCAGAGGTATTTAAAACGGGGAACTACCAAGGGGAATATGGATTTTCAAGTTATGAAGATGAAGATTTTGCAGTGAAACTAGCGACTTCTACCCAATTAAGTGCCTTACAAAATGAGTTTAACTCTTTTACATTAACGGATAGTGCAGGAAATAGTAAAAAATATTACCCTGCTTACCTAAACGTTAAGAAGGGGCAATCTATTACCTTGGGGCTACGAGTTTTCCACAACAGCCTTAGCTCAACGTCAACACTTTCTTTCAAATATAACCAAACAACTGCATTAACAATTACTCCAATCCTAGCCTTATCTCCTTCATCTTTTCAACAAACAGTCATCAAAATAGAGATGTTGCAAGATTTAGCCGCAGATGAAGACGTTAGTATTGAGATAGATGGTCACTTAGTAGGAAAGTTTATTGTATGTAAAAACGATAATACATTAAATATGAACGTAGTATGTGTGAAAGTGTGTTTGTGCAAATCCCCTACTGGAACGAGTGGCATAAGTACCCTTAATAATGTTACAGTTGCAATGGCAGATAAATGGCTCAATCAACGTTCTCTTAATCAAGCATTGATTCAAGCGAATATCCATCCACAAGTAATAGATTTTGACCTTAGTACTACTTTATCTACTTACCCTACGATTTTGCCTTTCGTTCAGGATAGTAGTGGGAATCCTAAGCATAGTTTAATTTGGGGGCTACATTACAATATTGGCAATAATAATGTTGATTGTGATGCTTTTGGAAAAGAAATTAATGACTTGTTTAAACTTAGCGCGGGTTGGACTAACCTTCCCCAAACAATACGAAATAATGCTAGAGTTCTTTACTTCGTAGATTGTTTCGCAAAATCGCCTACGAGTCTTGCAAAATCATCAGGCTTTTCAAGTTCAGTAAACGGGTGGTCAATGATTATGTTTAAGGCAATAGATACAAATACAGTTGCCCATGAATGTGCCCATCTATTAGGCGCACGTCACCCTTGGTCGACAGATAGTAAGAATAAATATCCATTAAAGTCAATTGATGTTAACTTTGATAGGTGTGACACCAAAAATTTAATGGATTATTCTTTAGATGACCCGGATGAAGTGAAAAAACCCAAAATAACCCTTTGGAAATGGCAATGGGAGGTAATGCGAAATAATCCATTTTTAACACCCTAGTTTATGAGAGAATTTCGTTTGTTTTTAATAATAATTGCAATCTGTTTAGGCTGTCATTGGCAGCCTAAACAACCGCTTCGTATTTCCCGCTCTCCACAAGTACCTATTTACGATTCCCTTAAAACTTTCACTTTTCAATGCTTGCAGGGTTGTGATACAACTCAATATTCGAGTGTATGCTGCGAGTTCTTTCTTAAAAATGGAAATCATGTATTCAAAGGCAGAAGAAAATGGGGAAATGATAGGGAATATTACCGTAGAGAGAGAAATCTAAAAAACTATCTAATGTATGGTTGGGAGTATGATGCAAAAGGGCGATTAACCTTTGCTGGATGTAGT
>JBJXHA010000358.1:0-4698 GCA_046160275.1 Bacteroidia bacterium
GCAGGGGGCTATTGCTCACATCTAGGGTAAAATTGAGTCGCTCAATAGGATTAGTTTTCACCTCTTCTAGTAAAACAAAAGATAGGAGCGATTTTTCATATTTTTCGCTCAACAAGTGCTCATTTGCTAAGGGATAAACTCCTATAATGAAAAAAGAAAAACGCTCATTGCCATAGAGTAAAGACCAATAGACCATGCTATCTTTCTTTTCCGTAAAAAAGGAGTTCGGCAAAACTTTGTGCTTATACAATCTTGCGCGATACCCGTTCATAACAAGCTCTTTTTCCAACAATAATCCTTCTTTTTTAAACAAATCTTTTCCAAGCAAGGACAAAGTACTATCAAAGCCAGCAAAACCTTCCCTTACGGAAATTGCCGCGTCTAAGGCTTGATTCGTAAAACCTACCATTCCGTTTGATTCCTTAAAAGTATCATCAGGCTTTATCATTGCGATATGAGTGCCTACAAAAACGGTGTGAGCAGGCGTTTGCACGTTGTTAATTTCGCTAATTTGCCCAAAAGCAGTAGAAAAAAACGCTAGTAATAAAGTGAATGAGAGAATAATATTTTGCATAGTGATTAAAATGAAAAATGAAAGTACAATGTTAGCATTTTTTATTCTGATTGGCAAAGTTGTGAAACGAATTGTTGCTGTCTGTCAAAAACCAAAAGATAACAATAATTAACGAAGCGGCTTTCCCACTTTTTTAGTATTTTTGTAAAAAAAATGGACTTTGACCAATATCTCTATTTTTCTGCGGAGCATTACACTTTTGGGTTAAAAAATGCTTTGTTTTTGGGTGCAATGAGTAGCGGAATTGCCTTTATTTTGCGTTTAGTTTGTATCTTTGCGCATCAAAAATACGGGACAGCTTATTTTCATCATGTTGGGAAGGGATTTTGGTTGCCGATTTTGTTCCCCATGATTGCCTTGCTTCGTTTTATATTGCCTTTAAATTATAGCGTAGTCAATGAAATTGAGCCAATTGTGCGATTTTTCTATTTGGTGAGTTTGATTTTTCCTTTCATTATTGCTTTTCATTTAGCCGAGCTTGAAAAAGAAAAATTGAAGAAGAAAATTGACGATATTGGGGAGGACTAAGGGCTTAATACGCCGCAGAATAACATAAATAATCACAAAAACGAATGAATATTTCGATTGTCATACCTTTATATAATGAAGAGGAGTCGTTGCCTGAGTTGGTAACATGGATTGATACGATTATGCAAAGGCATAATTTTTCGCATGAAATTATTCTGATTGATGATGGGAGCAAAGATAGCTCATGGGAGGTTATTGGTAAACTTAAAGCGCAGTTTCCTAACCTGTTGGGCATTCGTTTTCGTACCAATTATGGCAAATCGGCTGCCTTGCAAGTAGGATTTGAGGCTGCACAAGGCGAGGTTGTGATTACGATGGATGCCGATATGCAAGATTCGCCAGACGAAATTCCCGATTTATATCGTATGATTGTCGAGCAAGATTTTGATTTGGTTTCAGGTTATAAGCAAAAACGCTACGACCCACTTTCTAAAACATTGCCTACCAAATTATTTAATTCGGTGGTGCGTGCGATGTCGGGCATTTATAATTTGCATGATTTTAACTGTGGATTGAAAGCCTACAAACAAGAAGTGGTGAAAAATATCGAAGTGTATGGCGAAATGCACCGTTTGATTCCTGTTTTGGCAAAATGGGCGGGTTTTGAAAAAATTGAAGAAAAGGTTGTACAGCATCGCGCAAGGAAATATGGCGTTACCAAATTTGGGCTGAATCGCTTTATTAATGGTTTTTTAGATGTAATTACTTTGTTTGTTACGCAAAAATACCTCAAAAAACCGATGCACTTTTTTGGCACTTGGGGCGTGTTTTTTACTTTAATAGGCGGCAGCATGATGTCCTATTTGGCTTTGATTCGCCTTATTTTAGGCACATGGATTTCTCACAAAATTCCCGCCTTAATGTTTGGAACAGTAGCTTTGTTGCTAGGTATTACGCTTTGCGGCATAGGATTATTAGGGGAACTCATCGCCCGAAACTCGCCTTACCGCAATCAATATAAAATTAAGGAAAAAATATAACAACAGTAAACAGTTAGCAGTAAACAGTAATCAAGAGAGATAAATTTGGTGATTTAGACATTAACAAGGTTGTTAAACAATCAAGAAATCTATTTTACTGATTATCAGTAACTTGATATAAAAAACTAATAACCTATAATTGTTCACTGGTAGTAATTGGTTAATGCTTTTACTCAAAATATTGATAATAAGCAAGTTAAATTCATTTTCCATTATCAATTATTAATTATCCATTACTTAACTGCTTACTGTTCACTGCTAACTGTTATGCGTATTACAAAAGGAACACAAGAAAAATTAGAAGCGATTTTAAAATCGCAAGGTTACTCGATTCGCTATGAAAAAGGAAATTTCAAGGCGGGGCATTGTGTTGTGTTGCTCAAAAAAACCATTGTTATCAACAAATTCATTCCCTTAGAAGGTATTATTCAAACCCTCAGTGAAATTGTGCGCGATATTGAAATAGATACGAACGAAATAGAAGAAGAATTGGCGAAAATGGTTACGACCTTGAAAGCGGAACCTACCAAAGTAGAAGAAGAACAAGCTAAAACCTAAAAAATAAAAGGGTAGTTACACTTTTCGCAACCTATCGGCAGCGCGTTCTAACGTTTGAAAATCTTTGGCAAAGCAGAATCTAACTACTTTATTATCAACGCCTTTTCTGTAAAAGACAGAAACGGGAATTGCTGCAACTCCATGTTCTTTCACTAACCTTTCACAAAAAACGGTGTCTTTTTCATCACTAATTTCTGCATAACTCATCAATTGGAAATAAGTCCCTGCAGTATGTAAAGGTTTAAATCGCGTTCCTTTCATCAATTCCAAAAAATAATCTCTTTTTTCTTGATAGAAAGAACTCAACTGTTGAATAGGTGTATCATCTTGCATATATTCCGCAATCGCTGCTTGAAAAGGGGTGGCTGTCGAAAAAGTAACAAATTGATGGACTTTGCGAAACTCTCTTGTAAGATGTTCTGGAGCTAGGCAATAGCCTACTTTCCAACCTGTTACATGAAAAGTTTTGCCAAAAGAAGAAATAATCATGCTGCGACTGCGCAAATTGGGGTAACGCGCAACGCTTTGATGTGTTTGGTTATCAAACACAATATGTTCATACACTTCATCGCTGATAATGAAGATGTTATTGTCTTTTACTAATTTTTCAAGGTTTGCCATATCCTGCTCTGACCAAATCATTCCCGTAGGGTTATGTGGCGTATTCAAGATAATCACGCGGGTATTTCTATTGATAACGCGCTTCACTGCGTCCCAATTAATCGTATAATTTGGGTATTCCAAGCCAATTGCCACGGTTGTACCACCTGCAAGCTGCACCGCAGGAACATAACAATCGTAAGCTGGCTCAATAATTAATACCTCGTCTCCTTCATGCACTAGCGACATAATCGCACAAAATAATGCTTCTGTTGCACCCGATGTTATCGTAATTTCCTTCTCAGCATCATACGTTGCACCATATTTTTTGGCTACAAGTTTAGAAATCTCCGTTCTTAACACAGGTAAGCCTGTCATCGGTGCATATTGATTATGACCGAGTTGCATATATTTCAATGTTTTTTGAATCAACGCATTATCACAAGGAAAATCGGGAAAACCTTGCGAAAGATTGATAGCGTTGTATTCTTGCGCCATGCGTGACATGACGGTAAAAATACTCGTTCCTACTTGCGGTAATTTAGATTTGATGGTTTGTACGTTCATGGCTATTTGGTTCGAAGGACAAAATTAGCCTTTTTTTAACTAGGAAAAAAGCCTACCCACACATTTTCCAAATTTTTATTATCGAATATATACGAATTTTGATTTAAATTCTTCGTTATCAAGGAATTGGAATCGTTTTTTCAGAAAGAGAGCGTGTTCATACCAAGCCCAGACATGAATAGCTGCACTTTGTATGAACACGTTGTAAGTAATGATTATTGTGCGAATAATTCTGCCACTTTAGCCCAATTTACCACATTAAAAAAGGCGCTAACGTAATCGGGTCTGCGGTTTTGATAATGCAAATAATAAGCGTGTTCCCACACATCTAAGCCCAAAATAGGCGTACCTTTTACCTCTGCAATGTCCATTAAAGGATTGTCTTGGTTAGGGGTAGAAGAAACCGCCAATTTTCCTTCGGCAGTTTTTACAAGCCAAGCCCAACCTGAGCCAAAGCGCGTAGCGGCTGCGGTAGAAAATGCTGTTTTGAAAGCATCGAAAGAGCCAAAATCGCGGTCAATTGCTGCTGCCAAATCGCCCGTAGGAAGCCCACCGCCCTCAGCACTCATCAATTCCCAAAAAAACGAGTGATTCCAATGTCCGCCGCCATTGTTGCGCACCGCAGGAGAATGTTTCGACATATTTGCCAAAATTTCTTCGATGCTTTGACTATCCAAAGGCGTGTCTTTAATCGCAGCGTTTAAGTTATTTACATAAGCTGCATGATGCTTGTCGTGATGAATTTCCATCGTGCGTGCATCAATATGTGGTTCAAGTGCATCAAAAGCGTAGTTTAATGCGGGAAGTGAAAATGCCATACTTTTTGGTTTGAAATTAAAAATGAACAGTTTGTGAAAAACGCCGCAATTTACTTTTTTCTGCACAAACTTG
>JBJXHA010000359.1:0-3702 GCA_046160275.1 Bacteroidia bacterium
ATGGCGATTATACTTCTTTAACGGAATTATATCTGGGCATTTTGTATCCTAAAGCCTTGGAAATCAAGGGGGATTATTGTTTTACGATGTATGCAACGCCTTCGCAGGCTTACAAGCAAAATTCAGGCTTAGATGAAGATAAAGATGGGCGTGTTACCGTCAGCGACATAGACCACAGAATGCAGCGCGTTTTTCCTACGGCTTATGTTGCAGGCAAAAATCAACAAGAAATTGTTTCGATTGATAAGTAAGTCAGTGAATAGTGAAAAATGAATAGAGAATAATAATGTTAAATGCTTGATTAGTAGTTGTTTGGACTTGAAAGTATTTTCTTCGTTTTTTAATCACTCATACTTAGTAGATAAAGAAGGAATAAAAAGAGGGTGTTCGAAAGGACATCCTCTTTTGCTTTGTAGAATGTTCTCAATTACTGTTTGTTCTTGAGGGAAAAAGAATTATTTTTGTCCTGAGTTTATAGTCACTCACATTTATATTTACCTTTATTTTTTATGAAACTATTACAGTATCTCTTATTTCTCACAACTTTTACGCTTTTTTTAGTAACAGGAAAACAAGTGTATGCAGGTGTACCAAATACACCGCCTGCAAAACAAATGCTTCAAAAAGCAAGCAAAGCACTTAACGCTACACCGCTTTCTCTCGAAAAAGAACAAAATAAGCCCTTTTGGAAAGTGTTAAAACGCTCTATGTTCACGAAATTCTTTTTTATTGGAGCCATCTTTTTGGCGGCAACAATTGTATTACTTTGGTTGAGCAAAACAAGTCCTAGTCTGTGGGTCGCAGGAATTTTGTGCGGCATAGCCACCTCCGCCTTTATGTTGCTATGGATTGTCGAAGTGCTAACGAATAGACCACTTTGGTAAGAATAAGCACCTTTTTCCCAATATTTTACAACTTTCTGCTGCTTTTTTTCGTAAAAACCTTAAATATTTTTTAGAAATTGCTTAAAATGTTAGAAAAAAATGGAATTTAATTACAAATATGGCGGTAGCTCGGCAGTAACGAGCAATGCAAATTCAACAGGAATGTCTTTCGCACCTGATACGCTGCGTCAGCCTACTTTTTTTATCGGAAAATTGCACAAGAAAATTGCTTTTCGGGAGGCAATTTCGGCTTTGCATGATGTTGTAGTGTCAGATATGCGTTTTAAACCAAAAGACAAAACCGAGTACAAAGAATGGGCAAAGCAGCAAGAGGAAATTTGGTTGGCGCAATATATGGCGGATTTTAATGCGGGTGCGGTGAAGGCGAGAACTGATGAAATTCAACAGGAACTGCGAGAGATTTCTACGCGAAAAGATGGGATTATGAGCCCATATTATAAAGCAAGGAAAGAATATTACGATTTTTTGTATCAAAAAGACAGAGATGCTTGGTTTGTGCTTGACCCTGTAATTACGGTGCATCCTGACGAGATTTTCTTCGAATGTTTTAGCCAAGATGAGTCTTCGTATGGCAAATTAGGGGCGAACTACAATGTGTTCAAGGAGATAAATGAGTTTGAATGTGGCACGACAAACATTGATTATTCTGCCGCTTTGTACGATGAATTTCAAAAAATTAGAGATTATAAAGAAACGGAATTTAAGGTCGACCCAACAGGTTTTGAGGTACAAACGACTCATGAGGAAAATTTTAAAGAAGTGAAAATTGATTTGCCCGATTCATGGGTACGCGGCTTTTTGCAGGTAAGTTCCGCGATGACTTTGCCTGCGGTGAGTTTTGATTTACACCCGATGGACATTTATAATTTTTGTTCTTTGCTGCGCCGCTTCAAAGAAACGGTGGGTCCTCGCTCGATTCGCTTTTTACTAGAACCAGATAAACCTATTCGTGCGATTTTTGAGCCTTGGAAAAAAGAAATCGTTTGCGCTCGCTCTATTTTCAAAGGGCAGCAAGCGCGTGAAATTCGGATATGGGGACGCAGACGTATGTTAATTTTGGAGCGTTTGATTCCTGTGGCGCGTAAATTTACCGTACATTTATTAGGTTCAGGGCTTCCTTCCTTTTATGTGGCAGATTTGGGCGACATGAATTTTACGCTGGGATTGTCGGGCTGGTCGGCAAATGATTGGTCGCGGGCAGGAAATTTTGACTTGATGGCTCCACGCATGGACGTTGATGATGCGACCAAAGAATTGGTTTTCAAGACATTGAAAACAGGTTGGTTCGGTAAATCGGAAGACTTAGCCAAGAAGCTGAACATTTCTACGGCAAAAGTAGGCGGTGCGTTAAGCGCGTGGACACAAGCAGGACGAGCGATTTATGACTTAAATTTAGGCGTTTATCGTGTGCGCGAGCTTTCACGCGAGCCGCTTCCGATGGAAAAACTTCGCTTTGATAATCCGCGTGAACAAGAAGCGAATCAATTGGTGGATACGAAAAAGGTGAAAATTGAACGTGCCTATTTTGGCGAAAATGGGCTAGAACTTTCGGGAACTGTTCATTCGCATTATCGCACCTATACGCCTTCGATGCTGATTGACAATGATGAGCGCATTGCAGAAGGTACTTGTGATTGTAGTTACTTCATTACCAATAAATTATACAAAGGACCCTGCGAGCATTTGTTGGCGTTGCGCATAGCACATAATAAAAGTGCAGTGCTTGTGTAAGTGAAAAATAGAAGCCTAATAAAAAAACCCAAACGTGGACGCTTGGGTTTTTTTATTTTCAGAGGAGCATCCTCGCTCGTAGGCTTGAAGTACTATTTTCCTAAGAAGGTAGTCCTTTGAAGGGTAATCATTTCGTTACAAAGGAGAAATGATATTTTTTTATAGATACTGTTCCATTACCTTTTGTTTCTCGCCTGCCGCAGATGCGATGATTTGCTCTGCCGCGCTTATTCGCGCCTCTAATATTGCTATCTCGCTTACAAGTGTTTGCTGTATGGAAAGCGGGGGAATTGGAATAGAAATATCTTCATAAAAAGAAGCTGGAACTCTACGATGTCCACTTGAACCTGTCATCTTTTGTTCTGCTTCTTTTCTTACTTCTTTTCTATTTAAAAAAGCAAAAAGATAATCAGATACAACATTTTCTTTTACTCTAAATACATGAAATTCAGAGCTTCCCATTGCTAAACCATTTGTAAGTCCTTTTGCTAATGCACATTTTCCGTTTTCCATACAAGGAGTTATTTTAGCAATAATAATATCATTCTCTCTAAAATAAGTAAAACTCCCTTTCTTTAAATCTTTTAGAAGCCTATCTTCTTTATTTGTAATAAAACCTTCATTACTTACTGATGCCATTTCTATAAATGAAACTAATGTATTTTCATCTACATTTCTTATTTCTGTTTTAGAAGGATTGACAAAACAAATTTCTGATACTTTTTTGCTTGTATAGCATTGCAAAAAAGTATTTGCTACCTTCTCTGCTATCGCTTCTTTACTCTTTTCTATCTCTTCCTTTGCCTTATCCACAGCTTTATCTATCTGCTCACATTCTGCTACTATCTTAGTTTGAATCTCAAGCGGAGGGAGAGGGATTTTTAATTTCTTTATGTCTTCAGGATATACGTGTGGCTGTGCTGCTCCTCGTGCTAATGCAAAAAGTTCATTTTGAATACTTTTTAAGTAATTAAGACAATAAATTGTTTCTGTTACAGATTTTCCATTTATAGTTGTGCAATCAGAAGCAAAAATAGGTTCTCTCCAAAAATTCACAAAACCCGCA
>JBJXHA010000360.1:0-3802 GCA_046160275.1 Bacteroidia bacterium
CCATGTAGCCAAAAAATCCATCAATTTGCTTCATCAACATTTCTTGCTTATTGATGGAAAAATTATTTTCAATGGAAGGTTTTAACCCTCTTGCCGCCCGAATTAGCCCAATCGCTTCGCTTTCTACATAATCTACTTTTTCGTAATTTACTGCCTTAAGTGTAATTACTTTATCTACGGAACGGCGACTTAAATCAAATTCTTTTGTAGCAAGCAAATACGGAATAAACAGTTGGTCATCTGGCGTAGGGCCAAACATTCCCGAGCCTTGTTTACTTCGTATCCCAATGACTTTCAACTTTCTGCCACTTACTCTCACCCATTTTCCGATGATGCTTTTTTGATTCGGGAAAAGGCTTTGCCCTAAATTATACCCTAATACACAGACAGGCGAACCCGCCCCTATTTCCCAGTCCGAAAAATATCGCCCTTCTGCAAAATTCCACTCCCCTATTTTCCCGTAATCCTCCGTAACTGCCTGCACCGCGACTCCTGTCAAACTACGCCCTTCTGTTTTTACGCTCTGCCCCATAATCGAAGCATTATAGGCAACCCCAACCACTTCTTTTAAATTTTTGTGCAGCACCTCGTAGTCTTTATAACTCACTTTTGGGCGATTAAAAAATTTAAACCAGTCTTCTGAATTGTCTTTCCATGGCCAGTTATGCACGAACATCGTGGTATTGCCCAAAGCGGAAAGATTTGCGGTAACAGAATATTGCATCGAATACGTCATCGTTAAGATGCTAGTTATCGCAAAAATTCCCGTAGCCACGCCCACCATGGTCAAAAACGTGCGGAGTTTGTTACTCCACAACGCGCCAAAGGAAGCGAAATGCCCTCTATAAAAAATTGAATTGGATTCATGGTAAGTGCCAGTTAACAATTAACAGCTATTATTTCGACAAGCTCAATATAAGCAGTAAACAGATATAAAGTGTTGATAGTTAGTTTTTTATAATAAAAAATAACATAAACTAACTCTTATTGAGTACTTATCGGCGATTAGTTGGGGTTATAGCTTAGTATATTGAATATACAAGCAGCCTAACCTTCTTAAACGGATATGTCGAGAAATGAAACAAAATATTTCAGGTATCCTTCATTTTTTCTGCTTTTCCCCTTTATTTTTAGATTATACTTAAATTTTAAAAAACTGAAAATCAGTGTTTTATCCATTCACTTAATTCAGAAGAATCTACACAACCCTAGTTTCAAAATGTTAGTTGTGTAGATTCTTCTGAATTGAAAAATAAGAGCTTGATAACTAAGTAACTAAAATTTAAACATATTCTTAACACCTTCCAAAAAAATTCAATAAAATTTGCGCCTTTTATCTTTTCTCTTTATCTTTGTATTAAGATATTACGGTTGATTTTTTGTAATATTCAAGGTGTTTGGAACAAACTTACACAAAAGTACACAGAAAATTTTGTCCAACAGTTAGCAATATTCAGAAACCCAGAAACCATCTGTTACATTTAATTTGTTGATTACCCTAATAAGCAACTCATTATCAATTCCTATCGAAAAATCGTTAAATAGTTTACAATATTTCAAATATTTAATTCGTATAATCTGCATAATTGTACCAATTTGGATACTTAAATATTTGGTAAGAATTAGTTTGTGTTAGAATTTTTACCCAAAACATTGATAGTAAACAAGTTAAAACAACTTTTCATTACTTGCATTGCGCTTTTCCGAAATATCAATGGTGAATTGTTCATTGCTTATCCAATTACTATTTCCAAATTTATAACATTAAATTAAGTAAAATGATGAATTTAAAGACAACACTCGTTACGATAATGGTAACATTTTTGTTGGTTTTAATGACCACAAATGCTTCCGCCCAAGACCTAACAGGCAGGTGGGAAGGCACCTTGCTTTGGGCAGGCAATGCAGGGATTAAAGACGATATGGCTTACGATTGGGAAGAAGGAAAATGGCTGAATACCACCAGAACTCCGACCAAACTTGCACTAGAATTAGAAGCGGGTGATGAAGAGGGAAAATATAAAGGCTCCTATTTCTATGGCGCAGGCGGTTCAGACCAAATGGTTTTTGAAGCAACTTTTGCAGAGTTAATGCTCAAAGGAGCAAGCGGTGCTAGGATAAAAGGCGGAAGACAATGGGGCGGATACATGGAGTTAAATTACCGAGAACAAGACGGGAAGCGTTATTTGGAAGGCTCATGGCGAACAGATGAAAGAACCAAGGTGTGGGAAGGAAGAGTTGCCTTGCGTTATGAAGATGGAAATTAAGCAAACAAGCATTTCTAGCTGTTTATCTTGGCAGCCGTTGCGAGTAATAAAAACCAACAACGGCTGCTAAATCGTTCATTTATTCTAATCATTTTATTTTATAACATTAATTTCGTAGAGAATGAGAAAATTCAAAACCTCCTTATTTACCACAGGAATAGTGCTATTCATCCTGATGACTTCCAACACTTTCGCTCAAAGCTTGACAGGGCTTTGGGAAGGTCATGTTGTTTCGGTTAATAAAACGGTAAAAATTCCTGCTAATGCAAAATTTAACTGGGAAGGCAACTATAAATGGAATTTTTCGCTGCCTGCGGGAACTTGGGCAAGTTATGATGCCAAACTTGACATTTCAGGGACTTACCAAAATCTAACGGGCAACTATTCGGCTGATGACAAAGTGAATACGAAAAATACGGGGCATTATGCTTTTACGGGTTCTTTTAATTTCGATAAAAAACTGATGGTATGGCAACCCGAACAAAAACTTGGGGGCAACAATGCTGCTGCTAATACCGTTATCCGTTCACTTACTTATAGCCAAGAAGGAAATTATGAGTTTTTAAAAGGGCGTTGGGCAGCATCAGACGGGACAACCGCAGTTATGGAATTTCGCCGCGATTATTCAGGCATACCGCTTAAAAATGAAACGGGATCCTCTGATTTGGTTACAGTGGAAAATGATGTAACTTATTTCATCAAAAATGACGCATTTTTTCTTGCCCTCAACGATGCGAAAGACGGGGTAGTTTCTAAAAAAGACGGAGACGATGAACCTCGTAAATGGAAGTTTGAAGCGGCACCTGACCAATTTCCCAAATCCTTTCGAATCATTCCAGTAAGCAAAGATGACCAATGTTTAGTTTCTTTAGAAAACGACCCAAGCGCGATTGGTTTGACTGACAAATCTGACAATCCAGAAGGCGAACAGTATTGGCGTTTTGAGAAAAAAGATGATGGTGTAGTATTAGTAAATGTGAAATCTGGAGGGAGAGCCGTTCACATCGAAGATGAAAGTACAGGGCAAACGATATTACGTTCAAGAAACGAAGCGCAGAAGTGGAATTTGGAAAAAGAATAAGGAATTTTGTTGACTAGCTTCTTGCGTAGGAAGTGTTTGATTCTAATAACCTAAGAATCAAACACTTCCTTTTTTATTTATAGAGATTAAGGAGTGAAAACAAATAGCAAAGAATAATAATATTAAGCAATTGATAATCAAACTATTAAATACTGTGTAAATTAAGTTTTATTGCATTTCTCCCTAGTTGTCATATTGAAAATATCTTATTACGCAATGTGTTCAAGCTAGATTTGACAAGATATTTCCAATATGACCAGCCCGCAAAAACATCAGAAAATTTATTTTACAGTATATTAAACACAACTCATTTTCTTAGTTTTTCACCTTTAAGTATGAGTGAGTAAAAAACTAAGAAGTTTTTAAATCCGAATAATCAATGGTAAATAATTTTCCTATATTCTCCATAACGTGGAAGACTCTACATTTAAGAGTTTGGAAATCAAGGTAATCT
>JBJXHA010000361.1:0-7302 GCA_046160275.1 Bacteroidia bacterium
GCAGATGTTGGCAAAGAAAACTAATTTTATTGCGTATTTTACACCCATAAGCCGAAATACTTTCTGGGTTTACACATACTGAAAAGATTCTTTTTTCGTTGAAAGAAGGAAATCTCTTTCAGTTTATCTCATTATTCCATCTAATTTTATGCAAAAACTTTTTTTTATTTTATTGATTGCAGCTAACGTTTTGCAATTACAAGCGCAGTCTCATTCTTCCGCTTCTCTTGGGAGTTTTATACCAGATGTGATGGTAGAGCGAGCCATGACAACCAACCCCACAGCCAGAGAAAATAGAGTTTCTATTCCTAATTTACGGGCTGTTGTCATTACGGGTGATGTTGATGGACCAAATGGGGAAGATACCCAAGAATATGTAAAATGGACAAGAGAAACGGCTGATGTATTGCGCGCAAATGGCGTGAAAGTGGCAGAGTTTTATTGCCCTAATAACGATTGGAACAAAATTAAACAGGCGGCAAATGGCGCACATTTTCTTGTATATCAAGGACATGGCATTTTGCTTTCTGATTCACCTTTTGAAATAGGCGGTTTTTGGCTCAAAGATGATGTGGTGCGTCCAGAACGAATTAAAAACGACTTAAAACTTGCTCCTAATGCCATTATTTTGATGGGAGGTGTATGTTATGCCGCAGGAACAAGTGCTTCTGATGGAAACAAAGACATTGGCATGAAAGAAGCACAAAAACGCGTTGCCATGTATTCCAAGCCATTTATGGAAACAGGTGCTTCGGCTTATATTGCGAATAACTGGCATGGCGGATTGGCTAAAGTGGTAGCAAGTTTGTTTACAGGCAATAAATTGGGAGACGCTTATTATGCGGGTTATGCCAATAATCCAACCCAAACGGTTTATCCAAACCAAAGCAGCATGAATTTGTGGGTAACAAAACACGACAAAAGTTATTTGAACGCATTCGCTGGCAAATCAGAAAAAGGTTTAACCGATTTATTTTCAGGCGCAACCATTTCTCCTAATTCAAGCCTAAGTGACAACACGCCACCAAGCACAACGACTACCGTTTCTTCTTCCGATTTTAATACGCCCAAGCCGCAAACGCCAAGCAAAACGAGCAAAGAGTATTTTATGAGTAGCACTTATACTTTTATGAATATGGATTTGCAAAAAGCCCTAGAAATTTCGAAAAGTGCTTTTAGTCAGGGCTCTTCTAGCGTTTCTTTAAGTTCGGCAAGCATGACAGGCGAGGCAAATCAAAAGTGGAAATTGCTGCCTGTTCCTAATCAAACGGGACAATATGCTTTTCTTATCTCTATGAACAACGTGCGTTATGCCTTAAAAGCCGAAGGGAATAGCCTAAAAGCGATTCGTTATAACAGTTTCAAAGACATACAAGACCAAGCAGGCGTAAAATTCACGATCATGCGTGCACCCAATGAAATGAGTGGTTGGCTCATTTTGTCTGAAGATGGGCAGTGCCTAAAAATGCAGGGAAGCTCGGTAATTCTTTCCCCTTTGAATGAAAATAATATTAGTTCCTTGCAAATTTGGAATGTAGCAGTATTCTAATTTTAGATGTAAGGCTCACTGATAATATTTTTATATCTTAAAGAAACTTATTAACTTTGCGACCCATCATTTTTTTTTTGACAATCATTAGGGATGAAACATAAAACACAGCCAACGTTTTGGCAAAAACTTCAGTATCGCTACGAGCAATTCATTGGGAAAGGCGGAGTTTCTATTTTTTTGAGCTTGCTCATTCTCTTTGTTGTAGGCTTTTTATTTGTATGGGTAGTTCGCACCATCGCACAACTGCTTTCTCCAGATGCAAGTTTGGAAGAAGGAATTACTGGTTTGGCTTGGCGTACTTTCATGGAAATGATTGATGCGGGAACGCTTGATAAAGCTACTGACAATGGCAGCTGGGTAAAATTCATTTCTACGATTTCTATTTTAATAGGCTTGGTCGTTTTCTCAGCTTTGGTTGCGATTATTACAACTGCGCTAGATGCTACGATTGCCAACTTCCAAAAAGGAAGAGGAAAAGTATGGGAAACCCAACACACCTTAATTTTAGGTTGGAATGAGCGCGTTGCGGACATTTTGCGAGAGTTAATTATTGCCAATGAAAGCCAAAAATCGGCAACAGTGGTCATTATGGCAGAGCAAGAAAAAGAGGCAATGGACGATGAGCTCAACAGCCGCATTGACGATTTCAAAACAACAAAAATAGTAACTACTCCTGCCTATCCTGCGGCTCTTGCTGAGTTAAAGCGTGTGCAAGCAGGGCAAGCAAAATCTGTCATTATTTTGGCAAGTTGTACCGAAAGCGCATCCTTAGAAGACAAAGAGAACTCTGACAATCAAGTGATTAAAACCATTATGGCTTTGATTGCAGCGCAAGATGGGCAAAATAAAATTCCGATTATTGCCGAGATTTTCCTTCCTGAAAAAAGAGAAATCGTAAGATATTTCAATGATAATAACATTGTAAGTTTGGATAGTTGGAATATCATGGGGAAACTATTGGTGCAAACTTCGCTGACGGGCGGCTTGGAAATGGTGTATAATGAGTTGTTTGGATTTGATGGAAGTGAGTTGTATTTCTACCAAAACACTTGGAACAATGTTGCTTTTTATGATTTGGCATATCATTTTCCTGATGGCGTACCAATTGGGATAAAACGCGCTGATGGTCAGTTGATTATCCACCCAAATCAAGGGACAACCTTAGCCAATAATGATGAATTGTTGATTCTTGCCAATGACGATTCAGCTATTCAATACCAAAGTAGCCCGCTTGTTAGTCCTAAAAAGTTGCCTATTTCTACGAAAAAATTGCAACGCGAAGCGAAACGCATTTTGATGTTGGGTTGGCATGACATTTCGCATATTTTTATTGAGGAGTCCATCGATTATTTAAAAGAAGGTTCTAGTTTTGATATTATGTTTGAAGATGAGGAAAATATTAGCCAAAAATTAACAGAATTGCGTGCTTCACTTCCTAATTTTCAACTCAATTTTATCGAAGGAAACCCAATGCATTTAGAGGATTTGTTACGCGCAAAACCCTTTGAATACGACAACATTCTCATTCTATCCCAAGATTCGGGTGAACAAGAAGCAGAAAAAATAGATTCTGACACCTTGATGATTTTGTTATTGTTGCGAAAAATCAAACGAGATAGCGCGCCTAATGCAAAAACCAAAATTTTGACACAAATCTTAAACTCTGATAATCAAGAACTTATTCAACAAACGGAAGTTGACGACTTTTTGATTAGCAACAAAATGATTACTAAAATTTTGGCGCAGTTGAGTGAGCAACCTCGCCTACAAGAAGTGTATCATGACTTATTTTCGGCAGAAGGAAGTGAAATTTATGTAAAACCTTTGTATTTGTATTTGGATAAAAATGCAAGCGAGCAAGTGAATTTTGCAGATTTAATTGCAGTGGCAGAACAACGCAAGGAAATTTGTATTGGATTGCGTTTAGGAGCAAAAATTCATGATGCCAACCAAAACTTTGGAATTGTATTAAATCCTTCTAAAACAAGTACTTATTCTCTTTCAGATATAGACGCGCTGATTGTTATTGCGGAAGACGAGCAATAGTAAAAATTTTAAGTGCAATTTATTTATTATTATTTGGGCGTTCAGAACTTTTTAAAAAGTTCTGAACGCCCAAATAATAATAAATAAATTGCACTTAAAATTTTTACTATTGCTCGTCTTCCGCAATAACAATCAGCGCGTCTATATCTGAAAGAGAATAAGTACTTGTTTTAGAAGGATTTAATACAATTCCAAAGTTTTGGTTGGCATCATGAATTTTTGCTCCTAAACGCAATCCAATACAAATTTCCTTGCGTTGTTCTGCCACTGCAATTAAATCTGCAAAATTCACTTGCTCGCTTGCATTTTTATCCAAATACAAATACAAAGGTTTTACATAAATTTCACTTCCTTCTGCCGAAAATAAGTCATGATACACTTCTTGTAGGCGAGGTTGCTCACTCAACTGCGCCAAAATTTTAGTAATCATTTTGTTGCTAATCAAAAAGTCGTCAACTTCCGTTTGTTGAATAAGTTCTTGATTATCAGAGTTTAAGATTTGTGTCAAAATTTTGGTTTTTGCATTAGGCGCGCTATCTCGTTTGATTTTTCGCAACAATAACAAAATCATCAAGGTGTCAGAATCTATTTTTTCTGCTTCTTGTTCACCCGAATCTTGGGATAGAATGAGAATGTTGTCGTATTCAAAGGGTTTTGCGCGTAACAAATCCTCTAAATGCATTGGGTTTCCTTCGATAAAATTGAGTTGAAAATTAGGAAGTGAAGCACGCAATTCTGTTAATTTTTGGCTAATATTTTCCTCATCTTCAAACATAATATCAAAACTAGAACCTTCTTTTAAATAATCGATGGACTCCTCAATAAAAATATGCGAAATGTCATGCCAACCCAACATCAAAATGCGTTTCGCTTCGCGTTGCAATTTTTTCGTAGAAATAGGCAACTTTTTAGGACTAACAAGCGGGCTACTTTGGTATTGAATAGCTGAATCGTCATTGGCAAGAATCAACAATTCATCATTATTGGCTAAGGTTGTCCCTTGATTTGGGTGGATAATCAACTGACCATCAGCGCGTTTTATCCCAATTGGTACGCCATCAGGAAAATGATATGCCAAATCATAAAAAGCAACATTGTTCCAAGTGTTTTGGTAGAAATACAACTCACTTCCATCAAATCCAAACAACTCATTATACACCATTTCCAAGCCGCCCGTCAGCGAAGTTTGCACCAATAGTTTCCCCATGATATTCCAACTATCCAAACTTACAATGTTATTATCATTGAAATATCTTACGATTTCTCTTTTTTCAGGAAGGAAAATCTCGGCAATAATCGGAATTTTATTTTGCCCATCTTGCGCTGCAATCAAAGCCATAATGGTTTTAATCACTTGATTGTCAGAGTTCTCTTTGTCTTCTAAGGATGCGCTTTCGGTACAACTTGCCAAAATAATGACAGATTTTGCTTGCCCTGCTTGCACACGCTTTAACTCAGCAAGAGCCGCAGGATAGGCAGGAGTAGTTACTATTTTTGTTGTTTTGAAATCGTCAATGCGGCTGTTGAGCTCATCGTCCATTGCCTCTTTTTCTTGCTCTGCCATAATGACCACTGTTGCCGATTTTTGGCTTTCATTGGCAATAATTAACTCTCGCAAAATGTCCGCAACGCGCTCATTCCAACCTAAAATTAAGGTGTGTTGGGTTTCCCATACTTTTCCTCTTCCTTTTTGGAAGTTGGCAATCGTAGCATCTAGCGCAGTTGTAATAATCGCAACCAAAGCTGAGAAAACGACCAAGCCTATTAAAATAGAAATCGTAGAAATGAATTTTACCCAGCTGCCATTGTCAGTAGCTTTATCAAGCGTTCCCGCATCAATCATTTCCATGAAAGTACGCCAAGCCAAACCAGTAATTCCTTCTTCCAAACTTGCATCTGGAGAAAGCAGTTGTGCGATGGTGCGAACTACCCATACAAATAAAAAGCCTACAACAAAGAGAATGAGCAAGCTCAAAAAAATAGAAACTCCGCCTTTCCCAATGAATTGCTCGTAGCGATACTGAAGTTTTTGCCAAAACGTTGGCTGTGTTTTATGTTTCATCCCTAATGATTGTCAAAAAAAAAATGATGGGTCGCAAAGTTAATAAGTTTCTTTAAGATATAAAAATATTATCAGTGAGCCTTACATCTAAAATTAGAATACTGCTACATTCCAAATTTGCAAGGAACTAATATTATTTTCATTCAAAGGGGAAAGAATTACCGAGCTTCCCTGCATTTTTAGGCACTGCCCATCTTCAGACAAAATGAGCCAACCACTCATTTCATTGGGTGCACGCATGATCGTGAATTTTACGCCTGCTTGGTCTTGTATGTCTTTGAAACTGTTATAACGAATCGCTTTTAGGCTATTCCCTTCGGCTTTTAAGGCATAACGCACGTTGTTCATAGAGATAAGAAAAGCATATTGTCCCGTTTGATTAGGAACAGGCAGCAATTTCCACTTTTGATTTGCCTCGCCTGTCATGCTTGCCGAACTTAAAGAAACGCTAGAAGAGCCCTGACTAAAAGCACTTTTCGAAATTTCTAGGGCTTTTTGCAAATCCATATTCATAAAAGTATAAGTGCTACTCATAAAATACTCTTTGCTCGTTTTGCTTGGCGTTTGCGGCTTGGGCGTATTAAAATCGGAAGAAGAAACGGTAGTCGTTGTGCTTGGTGGCGTGTTGTCACTTAGGCTTGAATTAGGAGAAATGGTTGCGCCTGAAAATAAATCGGTTAAACCTTTTTCTGATTTGCCAGCGAATGCGTTCAAATAACTTTTGTCGTGTTTTGTTACCCACAAATTCATGCTGCTTTGGTTTGGATAAACCGTTTGGGTTGGATTATTGGCATAACCCGCATAATAAGCGTCTCCCAATTTATTGCCTGTAAACAAACTTGCTACCACTTTAGCCAATCCGCCATGCCAGTTATTCGCAATATAAGCCGAAGCACCTGTTTCCATAAATGGCTTGGAATACATGGCAACGCGTTTTTGTGCTTCTTTCATGCCAATGTCTTTGTTTCCATCAGAAGCACTTGTTCCTGCGGCATAACATACACCTCCCATCAAAATAATGGCATTAGGAGCAAGTTTTAAGTCGTTTTTAATTCGTTCTGGACGCACCACATCATCTTTGAGCCAAAAACCGCCTATTTCAAAAGGTGAATCAGAAAGCAAAATGCCATGTCCTTGATATACAAGAAAATGTGCGCCATTTGCCGCCTGTTTAATTTTGTTCCAATCGTTATTAGGGCAATAAAACTCTGCCACTTTCACGCCATTTGCGCGCAATACATCAGCCGTTTCTCTTGTCCATTTTACATATTCTTGGGTATCTTCCCCATTTGGTCCATCAACATCACCCGTAATGACAACAGCCCGTAAATTAGGAATAGAAACTCTATTTTCTCTGGCTGTGGGGTTGGTTGTCATGGCTCGCTCTACCATCACATCTGGTATAAAACTCCCAAGAGAAGCGGAAGAATGAGACTGCGCTTGTAATTGCAAAACGTTAGCTGCAATCAATAAAATAAAAAAAAGTTTTTGCATAAAATTAGATGGAATAATGAGATAAACTGAAAGAGATTTCCTTCTTTCAACGAAAAAAGAATCTTTTCAGTATGTGTAAACCCAGAAAGTATTTCGGCTTATGGGTGTAAAATACGCAATAAAATTAGTTTTCTTTGCCAACATCTGC
>JBJXHA010000362.1:0-3305 GCA_046160275.1 Bacteroidia bacterium
TATCCCAATCCTGCGCGTGACAGGCTACAGCTCGAAAGCAGCGAAGTTTTGAAAAAAGGCACATTTGTACTTTACAACTTAGCAGGTCAAGCAATGCTGCGGCAGGAAGTTTTTGGCAATGCTGTGGAAATAAAGGTAGAAAATATGGCAGCAGGAATGTATTTTTATCGTATTTTTGAGGGAAATAAGGTGATTGCGTATGGGAAGGTGGTGATTGAGTAAAGTGCTTTTGTCTTTTTAAGTAATTGTATGTCAAATGTTTATAAAGATTATCAACTTGTGGCAGTTGGAGACCGCCAATTTATTAACACCTGCAAGTGCCTTTGCGAAGCAAAGAAACCTTGCTAGGTTTAATAATTCTGTGTATAAGGATAACTTTTCCATGACCAAAATTAGCTCTTTTTTTACCATCTACAAAAATTGTCACACAACCATAAGTAGGTAAGGGGGGAAATGAATAATTGAGAATGAATAACCGAGAATAAAAAACCTTGTTAAGTTACTTATTACCAATTATTTATAAACATAAACGCACAATAAATTTATTCTTATTGTGCGTTTATATTTCTTTTTTCTTTCTCTTTTTTCTGTTACATTTGTCCTTCTATTGATTAGGTTATCGTTCATTATAAACTATTCACTACTTACTATTATCTGTATGAAACAGAAACTTCTCTCATTTGCCTTATTGTTAGGCTGTTTTTTTTCCGCATTTGCGCAGTTGCCCAGCGTTTCTCTGAGTGAGAAAAAAGTGAATGGCAAAATGGGCTCGGTGATTGTCTATATTGGGCAAAATAAAAGCGGGTATTTTATTGTGCGTTACCTTGCGCCTGTTTTGAGGAAACCCAAAGTCTTGATTCAAAAATTTGACAAAGACATGAATCCCCTAAAAGAGGAGGTAGAAATCGAAACCGAAGTGGATACAAAAGGTTCTACGCCTTATTATCAAGAAGTGATTTGGTTAGGGGATAAACTTCATCTTTTTACCGTTCAATATGGCAAAAAAGGCATTATTTTTTATCGTCAAGTCATTGACCCTGATAATTTTAAAGTTTCTGACCCCATAGAAGTAGCGCAAGTTAATTCCCCTTATTTTAGCTTGATTGGAGGAAGCAATGCCAGCAATAGCAGCATGAAAATTCGCATTTCGCCTGATAGTTCTAAAATTTTGTTAGCCTTCCTTCCTAGTATAGAAAAAAATGCAAATGTGGCGGTGAGAATGCAAGTATGGGATAATTCATTGGAAACGAAGCTTTGGGACAAAGAAGTAGTGATGAAATTTACAGAAAGGTTAGGGGATATTGAAAATATAAAAGTAGATGACAATGGTTCAGCCTATATTCTTTCTACCCAATATCGAGATGTACCCAAGGAAAAAGTGCGAAAATTGCCGAATTATGACTTTATTTTAACGGCTTGCACGAGTTTGGGCGATGACATTGTGCATCAAAAAATACAAGTGAAGGATAAATTTGTCAATGACATTGGTTTTACGGTTCAGCCGAATGGCGATGTGTTGTGTGTGGGTTTTTTCTCTCCGAATAATACCTATAATTTGAAAGGCACTTGTTTGTTCAAATTTAATCCGCAAACGGGTGAGACGTTGGAAGCAGGTTATGATAATTTTCCAGAGAATTTTTTGGCGCAATATCAAGATGGAAAGGAAGTAACCAAAAAAGATGAATTGGGCTACCACGACATTGA
This sequence comes from Bacteroidia bacterium, assembly GCA_046160275.1. Taxonomy (GTDB): domain Bacteria; phylum Bacteroidota; class Bacteroidia; order J057; family J057; genus JBJXHA01. The sequence continues at coordinate 1,705 of JBJXHA010000362.1, forward strand.
CCGCGTAATTCCAGAAGCAAATGGCGATGTTACGGTCATTGCAGAGCAGGCATATACTTATACAACAAGTACTTACGTGACGACAGGGAGAGGTACGGGTTATTATAAAACCATTCGTCATTATGTAAATAATAATATTATTGTGTTCCGTTACAATGCAGAAGGCAAATTAAGGTGGATTCAAAAAATCCCAAAACGTCAACACACAACTGATGATGGCGGCATTTATATAGGATATAGATTTTTGCAACGCGGTGATAATCTGATCTTTATCTATGGCGACAATGCCCAAAACAGCCTAGAAGACCCTAAAAAAGTAAAAAGTTATCCTCCGGGTTTATTTGGAGCGTCCAATGCAGTTTTAAGCATGGTAACGATTAACCCCGATGGAAAAATGAAGCGCGATGAATTAATCAATTTGAGAGAGGAAGGTTTTTATCCTTTGATAAAATTGGCGCATAATAATCGCAACAAAGAGCTGATTTTTGTGGCTGCAAAAAACTTTACGGTGCGAATGGGCAATGTGAAATGGAAATAAATTGAGCTATCTAAAAAGTTCGGAACTTTTCGAAGAGTTCCGAACTTTTTAGGCTACCTTTTTAGTATCAATAAGAAAGAACAATTCAATCAGAACCTTATGCAAACTCCTACTTTTAGAACACAAGTTTCACCCCAACCTTCCACACAACCTATTTATTACGAAGACAAATTGCTGTTAATTGGCTCTTGTTTTACAGAAAATATTGGGAAACAACTCAAAAATTTGCAATTTCAAACACAAGTCAATCCGCAAGGCATTGTGTTCAATCCTATTTCTATTGCTAAGAGCCTAACACGCATGATAGAAAATAGAAATTTTCAAGCCGATGAGCTACATGAAACGCAGGGTTTGTGGTTTAGTTATGAGCATCATTCTAGCTTTTCGCAATTATCACAAGCAGCTTGTTTGCAAGGGATTCAATCCGTTTTTGACACAAGCCGTCAAGGATTACAACAAACTGATTTTCTGTTACTTACCTTTGGAACAGCTTGGGTATATGAACGCAAACAAACCAGCGAAATTGTCGCCAATTGCCACAAAGTACCGCAATATCAATTTAGAAAACGACTGCTTTCTGTGCAGGAAATTGTGGCGCAATATAAAACGCTTATTCCTCAATTGCTTGCATATTGCCCCCATTTAAGACAAATCATTTTTACGATTAGTCCTGTTCGACATTGGAAAGATGGAGTGGTTGAAAATCAACAAAGTAAGGCAACTTTGCAGCTTGCCCTCCGCGAAATTGCACAAATTTTCCCTCAACTAAGCCATTATTTCCCCGCCTACGAAATTATGCTTGATGATTTGCGCGACTATCGTTTTTATGAGGCGGATATGTTGCACCCCAACGAAGTTGCCATTCAATATATTTGGCAAGCCTTTCAGCAAGCCCACATTGCGCCTGCTTGTTATCCCATCATCGCAGATGTGCAAAAAATCAATACCGCCCTTGCGCATCGCCCATTTCAACCCCAATCAGAAAGCCATAAAAGCTATTTGCAAAATGTTCAAAATAAAATTAAAAAATTACAAGCAAATTTTCCTTTTATGAAATTTGGGT
>JBJXHA010000363.1:0-4770 GCA_046160275.1 Bacteroidia bacterium
TTAGCCGTTTGATTTATATGGAGTTAGCCACAAATAGAAATGATAAAGCTGATGAGTTACAAACTAGCAATGAGGATATCGTCGTAAACGAAACTTTTGAGCAAAATGAGCAAATTGTGAACGAAGCTTATAGTCAATATATTAAGAATGGTAGTAGTTCTTTAGATTTTACCCAACTTGCCAATGTAGCGTTTCAATGCCCAGGATTAGGAGGTAATAGTGTATTTAAGGCAAGAACGCTATACAGGTTGCATAACGATTCTATTGGCTATAATGACGATTCACTTTGTTTGTATGCTGCTTCTAATATGCGCAAGGTGCCTAAGAAAAAGAATTTGCCAAAACTAAGTTCAGATGAAGGGTTAGTTATTCATCCAAATCCGACCAATGGAGAATTAAGCTTAACTTTTAAACAGCCCTCCAAAGAACCTGTTACTTGGCTTTTATTTAATACGATGGGACAATTGGTTCATAAAGAGCAGCTTTTAGCAAATCAACTTCAACACAAAATTATGCTTGATAAGCTACCTTCTGGAGTATATCACTACAATGTGTATAATTCAGGACATAATAAACTTTATCAAGGAAAGGTAGTAATTGTTCATTAATTTTTTATCAGGTAGGCTGCTTAGTAAGACTAAGTGCCTACCTCTTTTTATTCATGTAATATGAAAAAGCAACTGCTTACATTGTATCTTATGCTCTCCTTAACATTTTCTTTGTTCTCACAGATGTTCGATAACAATTGGATAATAGGAGGAGCTGGAAATATTACAAAATTGCATTTTAGTAATGGGGCTGTTAATGTGGAAATGCCCACTAGTTTTTCGGGTGCTTTTCTTGCTACAACGGCTTCTATATCAGACAGTAGTGGGAGTTTATTGTTTTATACAAATGGGGTAAAGGTTTTTAATAAACTAGGGCAAGTAATGGAGAATGGTGATAGCCTTGCCCCTAGCAATTATACAAGTCAAATGTATAACGTTGGATTAAGTATTCCACAAGGGGCTATTATTTTGCCAAAACCTAGTAGCCCTAATATTTATTATTTATTTCATTATACTGCTGGAGATTCAAGTTACGATTATCCTCAAAAGATGCTATATTCTGTTATAGATATGAGCCAAAATAATGGGGATGGAAAAGTGATGGTTAAAAACCAAACAGTTATTAGTGATTTGTTAGTACATGGAGGTTTGACTGCTTGCAAACATGCAAATGGGAATGATTGGTGGATAGTAATGCCTAAAGCGGTGTCTAACAAAACATATACGATTTTACTTACCTCAAATGGAATCAAGGCAGTTTATTTAGAGCCATCAGTCTATACAAATCCTATTTATGACGATATAGGCTCAAGTTGTTTTTCGCCTAATGGAGAGAAGTACATTCGCACACTTTGGTCAAAGAAAAAGGTGCTGGTTTATGATTTTGATAGATGTAATGGCAGTTTTAGTAACCTACAAGTATTCAACGCCCCTACAGACGGTCTTAATCTACGCGGAGTAGCAGTATCGCCCAATTCACAATTTCTGTATGTGTCGGTAGATTCTGTGTTGTGTCAATACGACCTAACCGCGAATAATATAGATGCTAGTCGAGATACAGTAGCCATTTATGATGGAACTATTTCTCCTACTCAATCAACTGTTTTTGGTGCGTTACAACTTGCCCCTGATGGTAAAATTTACGTTGCTACGGGGAATAGTACAAACAAGATGCACATTATTAATGCGCCTGATAGTTTAGGGATAAGTTGTAATGTGCAACAGAATGTTATAAATTTTCCTTCTACGATGCCAAGATTTACCCCCCACTTCCCCAACTACCGCCTCTCCGCCCTCGCCGAACCCTGCGACACAACAAGCAGTGTACAGTCGGCAGTAAACAGTAAACAAGTGCAGGTCTATCCCAATCCTGTGCGGGAAAAAGTGTATATCGAACTCCCTGCGAGCAGCGAAGCGCGGCAGTTGTACGTTTACAATGCGATGGGGCAGTTGGTTTATAACCAAGCACTTAGGCAGGAGCTAACGCAGGTTTTTGTAGGGAATTGGGCGAAGGGCTTGTATTTTTATGAAGTGGTTTTTAAAGAAGGGAAGGTGCATGGGAAATTGCAGGTGGAGTAGGGGTGTTTTTAGGGTTCGGAACTGGCGTGTTTATAATGTCAAAAAAGTTCCCCCCAAATTGATACCTTTGTAGTGCAAACAAACGAAAGTAATCAATCAAAAGAGAGGAACCTATGTGCAAAGAAAGCGAAAAAACATGGAAAGAAAAAGCGGTTAGTCGTAGTTGTGAGTTGAAATTGTTGAGAAAGGAATGTAAACGTCAGCAGGAACGGGCAGAATCATGGCGCTTGAAATGTGATTCATTTCGCGAGGAGTTACGAGCTAAGGAAGTGATAATACTAAAACGAAATAACTATGTCGTATTAAAATATGGAAATCTAGTTATGCTTACTAACTGATTGAGAGGAAGATAATTAAAATGGCTAAGAATACTTTTTTTTATATCTTTGTATAATGTTTTCATGGGAGATGCTAAGTTGAGAATTTGGAACTTCAAATTTAGCTCTCCCTTTTTATATTACAAAAAAATGTAATATAAGTATCTTATTATCAACCGCTTATTATTTCAACTCATTTCCAACTTTTTCCCCGTATTTTTTTTGACTTTTTGTGTACGGCTATAAATGGAATGGTTGAGGGTTTTAATAATGGTATTAAAACCCTCAAACGAGTTGCATATGGCTTTAGAAATTTTCAACATTTTAGCGCTAGAATTTTAGTCAAATTTATCTGAGCGTTAAAATGTCGGATAAACCATTATTTTTGTCAATACATTTGGGCGAAAACTTTCACGCATAATTTTAATACATGAAAAAAAGTCTTTTTTTCCTTTCTATCCTATCATTTTTAGGAACAAGTTGCCGCAATACGCCACCTTGCGCTTCGCATCAAACAGTGGACAATCAAATTTGGACACACAAACAAACCTTTGATTTTGAGGTAAATATCATAGATACCACTTGTTTTCATACTTTTGCCTGCTGTATTCGCCATTCTGATGGCTTTCTTTTTCCTTCTATTCCGATTGCGATGCAAATTACGGGACCGAACGGCGATACCGAAATAGGGCAATATCTTGTAAAAATCACGAATGAAAAAGGCGAATTTTTGGGTGAAGGTATGGGCGATATTTGGGATTATTGTCACCCAATTGATAGTTTGCGTTTTACCCAAGCGGGCATTTATCGTTTTCGTATTGCCCACATTTTTCCGCAAAATAATGTGCCACTTGTCATGGAAGTGGGCTTAGAAGTAGGAAAAGTAGAAAAGAAATGACGCTTTTTGCGAAAATTTCCTTTCTTTTTTGTTATGCACTTCTTAGGCTAACGTTATTCATGGCGACCTCGATAGTTATGAGCAGGTTATCTTTATCAATAGGCTTTTTTAAGTGGCCAAAAGGAAGGGTAATTTTGATTTCTTCAATGGTTTTTTGGTCAGAATAGGCGGTTAAAAATACGATAGGAAGGTTGTAATTCGCATTGATATAATGCGCCACATCAGTTCCCTTTTTGCTGCCCGAAATATTGACATCTAATAATGCCATATCCACCTCTCCTTGTTTCAATATTTCGATAGCTTCTTCATAATCAATCGCAATGCCCGCACACGCATAGCCAGCGTTTTCAACGTGCATTTGAATCACATTGGCAATCAAAATCTCATCTTCTACAATTAATATACGCCCTTTCATGATTTTTGGTTTTTGATATGTAAATGAAATGGATAATGTCTGCTTTTTCCTTTCAAGGGTCTGCCCTAATTTGAAAAGGCTTGTGCCAACACTGCGATTTATTTAAACCCTGAAGTGTCTTGCTTTCGCAAGAACACTTCAGGGAATGGGCATATTTTTGCTTGTCTAATGAGTAATTATCCTTATTGGCTCGACCAAATTTTATTGCCAGCAGCATCATACAACCTCAAAATCCCGTCATCATCTAATACCGCTTTAACTGCCCCCTGGCCAGCTGTATTTGTTGTCCATATTGTGGCGCTTCGTGTTCCCCCTGCGTCGGTTGTAAATTCTACTAAGTTTCCATCAGTTTGCATCTCCATATATGCACGCTCTTGATTAGGAAAACCGTACACATGAGTACCCCAAACAGGAGCGCCTTGTACGCCACCATCAAAATGATAAATCACTAGATGCCCATCTGTTTGCATGACTAGACCGAATTTAGCATTGGCAGACATAATCATTTCTCCTGCTTTCAAAATTCCTCCTGCGCTCAGCGTATTTTTAGGAGCTACTGGGATTTTAAATGTAAAATGATTTTGGTATCGAGGAGCTACGGCTGCTCCAGGTTGAGCCATTACCACGCCTTGCTCTCTTTTGACGAAGTGCGTGCCATTGTTCACTCTGAGGCTTACTAATCCTTCGTTCTGCTGATTGCTGTTACCTTTACGCACTTCAAAACTCGCATTTGCATTAAAGGTCGGGTCGTCTGTAGCTGGTTTATCAGAGACGTTGTAGTGAAAAGAGGTAATGTAGGGTCTTGCACATACTTCCGCCATTACAAGATACACTTCGCCAGCCAAATCTATTGCCTGCAAAGAGACACACCCTGCTCTGCCATTAAGCGGTGGCATAATTTTAAACTTACGATTAGCAGCATTGTACGCGGCTATGCCCTTTGAAGCACCATAACTTATGAACAAACCTGGACCTGATTCGCTCTCAAAAGTACAAATACTTCCTATTAACAAT
>JBJXHA010000364.1:0-9126 GCA_046160275.1 Bacteroidia bacterium
TGGTAACATAAAGTGTTTTGCCATCTTGCGTAAAAGCAAGCGCGTGACTGCTTGTTCCTGTTTGAATCGCGCCCTTTTTTGCCCAAGCATTGTTTTCGCGGCTAAAGTACACCACGCTATCTGCATCAGCATTTGTTACCCAAAGCTCATTCAAATTGCCATTATAAGCAGCCATTCCAGGCATAAAGCCTAAATTTATCGTTTCTTCTACTGCCAAACTTGCTACATCTATGATATGAAGAGAGGAGTCAATTTCACAATCCACATACAACTTGTTGTCCGAGCCTGTCCACGCACCAATAGGGCTTTCCCCTACGTTAATAGTTTTAATGACAGTTTTGGTTGCCACATCAACTACGGAAATGGTATTTGCTCCAGAATTAGCGATAAAAAATTTCGTTTTATCATTAGAAAGCGTAATTTCCGCAGGATATTTTCCTACTGTAATCTCATTTTTAGCAGGAGAAAGCCCATCGGAAGGGAAAACTTTCACTTGTCCCGTGCTTTTCATTTGAGATGTCCAAATTTCACTTCCATCGGGGCTATAAATGGCATTATGATTGGCAAAAGACATATCAATAATTTCTTGAATTAAGCCTGTTTTCGCATCGGTCAAGGCAATCATAGCAAAAGACTCCATGCTGCCACTATGAGCATGCCCTTCTGATAAATCCATACGCGGTGCAGCTACTGCCAAGGTTTTCCCATCAGGGCTCAAGCCTGCATGATGTGGGAAGGTAATGTTCGTCGGTAAAATACGTACATCATCATTTTTGTCATACATTTTGGACAAGTCAATCGTTGCCGAAACCTCTTGTGTATTGAGGTTAATCACTGAAATTGAATTACTTCCTCCATTAATAATGTAGGCAGCAGGATAATCAATGTTTTGCTCCGTTATCGTATCACGGGTGCAACTTGTCATACCTAAAGCGATTGCACCTAAAAGTGCAGAAAAGAAAAGAGATTTGTTCATTTTGATAATATTTAAGGAATAGATTTATTTTTCTAGAACCCTTATTAGAGCTAAAAACGGCCAAAGCCCCCTAATTAAAATTAGGCGGCAACAGAAAGCATAAAAATTTTAAATGGTAAACAGGCAGTTTTTGATAAAAAGCGGGAGCTTATCGGGTGGGGGAGGGCGGTAATAAAAAGAAGATACCGCACAGTTTTCTGCAAATAAAAGAGAAATATCACGATTGGGCAGCAAAATAGGTAAAGCTGCGTGAATTTCTACTAATTCTAAATTGGCAGCTTGTTGGTGACTATCCGAAATTTTTAAGGTAGTAATTTCGTCTTCGCAACAATCATCTTTTGCCATTTTTTTACAACAGCAGCTGCCTTTTCCAGAAAACAAAGAAAAAGAGGTTTGTTTCTTGCCACAAAAATGTGCGTGAAGATTTAGCCCCGATGCAAAAACGAGGTAAAAACACGCAAATAATATGACGAGATACTTTCTCATGGTGATTTGTACGGCAAAGGTAGCAATAGGTTACGAATTTGCCAAATTTTTTTTAGCGTTTGGCACTTTTAAAGGTGTCAAACGCTAAAAAATAAAAAGTTAATGAATTTCTTTCAAAGAAAACATCGTGGCATAATTATCGGCTAGGGTTGCTGACTCTTTCGCTAAATTCATGATGTTCGGAGCTTTGGCAATTTCCCAATTTGTTACACCACCAAAAAATTTGGCTACATCCGCTTTCAAATGAATTTCAGGCGTTGTACTTGGCTGCACTTTTACTGTTTGATTGAAAGGAATCGTTACTTTTTTGATATTATTACGTGTAGGTGATAGCGGATTACAACCCCCAAAACCTGCAATGTGATAGCGATAATTTACGGGGCTTGTATTGTTCACTTGTTGGCAGTTTCCTTCCAATTTTACAAAAATATAGCCTGTATTCCAATCCCAAACCATACCTTCTGCCTTTGCAGGGTCAAGCACGCCATAATGTTTTGATACATCAGTGCAAGTGCGCGCCGAATCAACGCCAATGATAAAAGAAAGTTCGGTATAATCTCCTGCAGGAATTTCTTTTAGGTTAAAATCTTTGGTATCAGGTATATGCGAGCGAATCAAAAAATAAGAAGAGTCTTGTGGATAAGTGTATAAAGTGCCATCGCTGCGTTTAAGTTGAAAATTGCTCAGATAATACATAAAAGTTGTTACACTCACATCTTCGCCAAAGGCAGTTTTGTAAGCACCTTCATTCAATATCAGCGTTTCATCTCCAAAAAAGTGCTTCATTTCTACCTTTAAACTCCCTTTTTCATTGGTAGGCTCTGGTGGTTCAACTATGTTATGTTCACAACTTGTGATAACAAGCAAGTTCAAAAATAAGACAATAGAGAATGTTAATTTGTACATAATATTATATTTAGCGATTAGTAACGAATAGGTTAACGATTCAAGTGCTTGAAATGTTAACTTATTCACAATCTATAAGCTAATAACGAATAAGAGAGGAAGTTCGTTGTTTGAGTAAACAGAGGAATTTTCATAGAAAACACCTAAGTAAAGAAGGCTATGGGAGGTAAAAGTACCTCCTTTTTCATCGTCCAAACCCTTTCTAAGAATTTTTCTCTTATTTTACTTAGAAAAATGCACAATATTTGTTTGATTTGCCGTGATTTTCAGATTGCTGCAATTTGAGGTTCATATAAAGTTATTTCAGGGTAGGTAGAAGCCTAACTTTTAGCCTGCATCAGTGGGAAACAGACTAACGTTTATTCCACAGTTCTGTAATAACAAATTAAAAAAACTAAGTAGCTAAATATACTGTGATAAGTCTATCTTTTTAGACGAAAAAACAAAACAGTACACGCTATTTACCAATAAGCAACCGAATTTAACCATTCGGGAAAATAGTGGAGAAATATTTCTAAATAATTGCGTTAATTGCAATCGAATTAGTTATCCCATTGATTTCATTCATAATTAGGATAAAATTAATCTTTAATATTTTTTGTATATGTTAAGATTCCTTACACGATTATGGCTCTTTGTTTGTTTACTGCTCGTATTCAATCAAAGCCAAGCCACTCACTTCATGGGGGTAGATGTTAGCTTTCTGTGTTTACCCGGAGGCTGTACATACCGTGTTTATACCAATGTGTATATGGATTGTGAGGGGGCTGCGACTCCTATTCCGCCAATCCCACCGACTTTCCCACCAGGAACACCTACTCCACCACCTTTTCCTCCTCCTATTGGTTACACACCAGGTAACGCACCAGGTATGGGTGCAGGGAGTTTTGGATTAGTAGGAAATCCTGTAGGCTGTAATGTCCCTGCTTTGACTTTTGGTACAGCCGGAGTATTGGACTATTATGAGGTACCTGTTGTTTGCCCTACCGTTACGACAAGCTGCCAGGGAGGGGTGGGAGCTGTCGCAGGAGTGGTAGGTGCCACTTATTATTGGGACGTTAACCTTTGTAACACAAACTGTAGTACAGTTTCAATTACATGGGATAACTGCTGTCTTAATGGTGCAATTGTAAATATTACAAACCCTATGGGGCAAGGGATAGGAACGAATGTAACTACGATTGATTTAACTCTTGGCAGTTGTAACAGTTCTCCTATTTTCTCTGAACCACCAGTCCCTTATGTATGTGATAATCAGGCTTATACTTTTAATCAAGGTGCTTTTGACCCTGATAACGACTCTTTGAGTTATGCCTTAGGACCTTGTTTGAATTGGGCTACTTTTGCATCTTTGCCTTATGCACCAGGCTATTCTGCGGCTTCTCCGCTAGGAGCAAACTGGACAGTAACGGTAGATCCTGCTTCAGGAGATGTAACTGTGGCTCCTACACCGGGCGGTGCGATTGGTGGTTGTGCGGTTGTATGTGTGTATGTAACAGAGTGGAGACATTTGAATGGTTCTCCTATTGCCACACAAATTGGGCAAACCGAGCGGCAGATACAGATGTGTTTTACTGCTTGTCCCAATAATATATTACCTATTGCGCTTACAAATCCTCCACCGCCAGGTCCTCCAGCACCAGGTCCCGTAGGTTCTGCACTCACTGGGCTCACAGGAGCTACACAGATATTTAATTCATCAGGGCAACCAACTATGCAAATCAATGCTTGCGTGGGTGTTCCTATCAACTTTAATTTTGGGATTGTAGATTATGATGCAATAGGGGGGATTGCAGGGGATTCGCTTTGTATGGGTTGGAGCCAAAACATACCAGGTCTTATTTTTTCTAATGCAGCACCTGGCGGTTATCCAGCTTCGCCACCTAATCCTTATCAACAAGACGAAATATGCGTATTAGGAGATAGTGTGATTGCGAATATACAATGGACTCCTGTTGGGCAAGGAACTTATTTCTTGACGTTTTATGCCCACGATAATGCTTGTCCTATCAATGGTAAGGTGCAATACACCCTTATTATTAATGTACAGTGTTGTACCTTTACACCAGGGGCGAATATTGCTGTAAGCAACTGTTTTACCTTAGACGTACATGGCTTACCAGGTTGTGGGCCCGCGCCGCATACGTATGTATGGCAGGGCATTTTTGCGGGAACACCCAATGTTCAAGATTTTCAACTAACCTTGCCGGGTCCTGGTACTTATAATTATGCCTTAACGGTAATAGATGGTAATGGTAATAGCGGTACCTTTTTCTCGAATGTTACAGTTGCCAATAATGCCGTAGCTAATGCAGGTCCCGATTTATCCCTCTGCCCGAACCAAGTGGGAACAATAGGTACGCCTGGACTGCCAGGTTATACTTACTCGTGGGATGCAGTCCCGAACATAGGATTTGCTTCACCACCTGCGAATAGTGCGCAAGAGCAGGTCGCAATGAATAATCAAACGGTGTTTAATTCCCCTGTGGTTTATACCTTGTTTGCAATAGATTCCTTAGGTTGTCCTGCAAGTGACCAAGTAAATGTGGACTTTTTGCCTTTGCCTTCCTCTATTTTTAGTGTTACACCTGAAATATGTAAAGATGGTTGTGCTACGGTGAATTACGTAGGTACGCCTCCTTCTGGGGCTACTTACAACTGGACATTTGCGCCAGGGGTAAGTTCTTCTGCAACGGGACCTGGGCCACACCAAGTTTGTTATAGTAGTGCAGGTACATTCCCTGTTAGTTTACAGGTTACTGCTGGAGGCTGTGCTTCGAATGTTCACAGCGAGAATGTGTTGGTTCATGAAACGCCTTCTTCTAATTTTACAGCAATTTCGCCAGTTTGTGCAGGTCAAGCTACTACGCTTACCTACGCCCCTCTGAACGGTTATGTGCCAGGACCTAGCGCTATTTTCGACTGGGATTTTGCAGGTGGAACAGTAGTAAGCTTAGGAAATAATACCTATCAAGTAGAATGGGCATTACCTGGTACCTACTTAGTAACACTAACTGTCGAAGAATTTGGTTGTGCAAGTTTGCAAACAGTAGTTCCTGTAACAGTAAACTCCATTCCAAGTTCTGATTTCTCTGTTCCTGCAAATATTTGTATGAATGATGCAAACCAAATTGTATATATTGGGGGTACAGTGCCAAGTGCAAACTCTACCTTTAATTGGAATTTTGGCAATGCGGTTATTTTGACTGGTTCAGGAGCGGGTCCTTATACAGTCTCTTGGACAACACCAGGTACAAAACAAATTTGTTTGCAAGTAACTGACGGCGGTTGCGTTTCGCAACAGTTGTGTAAAACAGTCAATGTATTACCCAAACCGATTGCAAGTATCGTGGCTGTTGGTGATTCTTGTTTAGATGGAAATGCCTATAATTTCCAATATAATGGCACACCTAGTTATGATGCAATTTATTGGGATTTTGCAGATGGGATTCCTTCCTCATCTACCTTAGGAACACCTCCACCTGTTTCCTTCTTAACACCTGGACCAAGAACGATTTCGGTTTATGTTATCAAAGATGGTTGTGTGAGCGAAACGGCAACAGTTACCTTTAATATTAAACCAGAGCCTACGGCAATGTTTAATATGACAACCAATATGTTGTGTTTGGGCGACCAAGTAGATGTTACCTTTACAGGTCCTGTATTGAGTGCGCAACAATCTTATTCATGGTCATTTGGAGCAGGGGCAACGCCTACCTTCTCAACTGCGCCTGATACTTCAGTTGCATTTAATACACCAGGCTTGCAAACGATTACCCTAGCCGTTGAACATTTAGGCTGTACAGATACTATGACGCAAACGCTTACAACTTCGGCAAATTCAGTGATTGTAAGTGCTGGTCAAGACAATAGCATTTGTGATGGTGCAGGTCCTGCACAATTAAATGGCTCTGTATTTGGCGGAACGGCTCCTTATTCATTCGTATGGGCGGCAAGTAATGCCACAGGCGGTTTAAGCAGTCCGAATGTGGAAGATCCTCTTGTAAACCCAACAGTTTGTACAAGTTATGGTTTCACTGCAATAGACGCTTATGGTTGTCGCTCAAATGTAGATTCCGTAGAAATTTGTGTTAAACCTAGACCCATTGCGAAAGCAGGTGGAGATAGATTTATTTGTGATGCTCCTGGCGCGTTCTGTACTTTCTTGAATGGTAGTGTAGGCAACTCGCTGCAAGTACCTGGTCCTTACCAATACTCTTGGTTCCCAAATACGGGCATGGCTCCAGGACAAGATAGTTTGCCTAATCCATGTGCGCATCCTGCTTCTAATCAAATTTATACATTAGTTGTATATGCAGCAAACGGTTGTTCGAGTGTGCTTACTACCTTAGATACAGTAAGTACAACTACAGTTGATGTTAGACCAGTACCTCTTGTAAATGCGGGAGTGGATAAAGTGATTTGCGAGGGTTCAACTACAATGCTCAATGCTTTTGCAAGCGGCACAGGTGGCCCATACACTTATACTTGGACTCCTAACGGACCTAATGCGGGAATCACTAGCCCTTATACAGCAAGCCCAACAGTTGGACCTAATTTTACTACACAATACACAGTAACTGCGGAAACAAATGGTTGCCAATCTTCTGATAGTGTGATAGTAACAGTAAATACGAAACCAACAGCGGCAATTGAGCCTCCTGTAGCAGATATTTGCCAAAATCAAAACATTATGCTATATGGTCTTGCTAATGGCGTTCCATTGCCTACGACCTACACCTATAGCTGGGATCCGCCATTAGGATTGGCTGCTCCTGATAATGACTCGACATTAGCAAATCCATTAACTACACAAACGTATAGCTTATATGGTAGTGCGCAAGGTTGTACCTTCTTCTTAGACCAAGTTACGGTAAATGTTAAGCCTACACCGATTACAGACATCACGCGCATTGATACTACGATTTGTTATGGTACTTCTATTCCATTACAAGCAGTGTATTCCTTCAACGGAGCAACTTCTACTGGTCCATTTATTTATAATTGGACTCCAGCAGCAGGGTTGAGTGCAGCAAATGTGGCGAATGTAACAGCGCAGCCAACGCAAACGACTACTTATTATGTAACGATTAGCGTTTCAAGTGGTTGTATTACGAAGGATTCCGTTACCATTAATGTAACGCCTGAAATTAATCCACAAATTACAGCAGATACTTCGATGATTTGTGGCGCTGGTAGTACAATGTTGTATGCAGCTGGCGGTTCAGGAAACCCGATTTACCAATGGACTCCTGCCACAGCGGTAAGTAGTGCCAACGGTTCTCAAGTAAGCACAACAGCAACAACTTCTACTCAATATATATTGACCATTAGAGAAGGTTTCTGTACGGAAAGTGATACCTTTAATCTAACGGTAAATCCACAACCTGTCGCAGATTACGTGGCTTCACACTTAAAAGGTTGTTCAGATTTGGAAGTAAACTTTATGGAGCAAGCAACTGACGAAGTTTCTTATATATGGAACTTCGGTGATGGTTCTCCTGTAAGTAATATGCCTAATCCAACACATCATTATACCTCACCAGGTGTTTATCCTGTTTCCTTTACCGCGGTAGGTATAGGTGGTTGTAACACTACGGTTTCTTTGGGGGATGCAGCCGTATCTGACACAACTTTTGGGGATTTCTCTTCAAGTGCGCCAATTGATTCTATTCTATTAGTGCCAAATGCAACGATAACGTTCACAGACGAAACTTCGAATTCAACAGCTTGGTTGTGGGATTTCGGTGATGGAACAACTTCAGCTGAACACAATCCAGTGCATACTTATCAAACGCCGGGCGAATATACTGTTACCTTAACAGTTACCAACGAAGACGGATGTATCAGCCATGTAATTCGTACACCTTATCGTGTAGAAGAACCAGGACTGAATGTTCCTAACGTATTCTCTCCTAATGGTGATGGTTTGTATGATACTTGGGCAGTTCTGTACAATGGCAAAGAAAAAATCAAAGTTGAAGTATTTGACCGTTGGGGAACACCATTATTTGAAACTGAAAATCTCAGCAAACAATGGAATGGTACGAACAAAGGTGGTGCAATGTTGAACGATGGCGTTTATTTCTACAATATCAAAGTAGGAAACAAAATCTATACAGGTAATGTAACCATTATAAAATAAGCGAGAAATTTATTTTTCGTTTCTAAGAGAAAAGGCGGCTGCTTCGGTAGTCGCCTTTTTCTATGAGAATATGCTAAATAGGGTTTTTACCTACATTTCCATTGTCAAAGTCAAGAAAAATGCTCAACTTTGTGGCTTATTCTTGTATTCTGTTCTTATGTTTACCACACTCAGCCAGCAAATTTTCGATAAACCAGTGCAGGCACAAATTATCGAAACCATAAAAGCCGCAGAAGCAGGCACTTCGGGCGAAATTCGCGTTCACATCGAAGCCTTTAGTGGGCAAAATTCGGCGTATTATCGTGCAAAGGATTTGTTTTTATCTCTCAATATGGGAAAAACGCAGTTTCATAATGGCGTATTGATTTACATTGCTTGGATGGAGCAAACGGTAGCAATCTATGCAGATGAGCAGATTTATCAAGTTGTGCCACAAGGATATTGGGACGACATCGTGCGCCGTTTGCGGGAAGAATTTCAGCGTGAAAATTATTTGGAAGGAATTTTAGAAAGCATAAAAGCCGTAGGGATTAAACTAAAAAGGCATTTCCCTATTGAAAAAGGGGATAGGAATGAGTTGACTGACGAAGTTTCTTTTGGGTAATTTTATATT
>JBJXHA010000365.1:0-2508 GCA_046160275.1 Bacteroidia bacterium
ACAATGTGATGCGGCATCAGTTGGCGGTTGGGCGAAAGGTAACGATTTGCGGACCGAAAGGCATTGCGAAAAATGTGCAGGCAAAATTATTAGCTTATAATTGGATTTTATTAGAGGCTGACGAACATGCTGTAAGCTATGAAATTAGAGAAATCTCTGATAATCAGCAAATTGATGTCTATGAATTACGCGCAACACGCTGGGAGCTTCACTTAATAAATAGTTTTCAATCGAATATTGTGTATGACAATGGCATTTTTCAGGCAAAATATACTTTGCTTGACCACAAAGTTTCTACCGTTGCTTATTTGTTTCAAGCGCCTGAAAAAATCAAAATGAACATGCAAAATTGCCCTTATCCTGCGGGGGCTTGGATTCAAAAAGCAAAACAAAGAAGATTAGAAATTGCTGATAATGAAATAGATACACTTACAGAAACGTTAGAAATTCAAGGGCTAGAAGTTCCGCTTACTACCTTGTTTTCGTATTTGCAAAAAGAAACGGGTTATCGTTTAGGTTTTATCATGGATCATCAAGCAAATGAAGAAAATCATGCTAAAATACGGGCATTATTTTATGAGGCAGACGAGGTATTCATCGAGTCATATTATGCTGATAATGAGAAATATATGGCTTTTTTGAATCATCATAGCACCGCAAAAGCCTCCGCAACAGTAATGAAACAAGCCAAAGTAAAAAAGGCAATTCCTATACATTTTTCGCGCCGTTACCACGATGAAATCTCTTTGAAAATGATACAAAGCGAGTTTTTCGAGGCGTTTGCACAATAATTTTCGTACTTTTGTAGAAACATTCTCAAGATTATGGCTTACAGCAGTTTTACTTTAACCAAACTCCGCACAAAATTAGGAATAAAAAGCGTATATCAATCCATTTTTTCCCCAATTCCTCCCACGCTTGAACCCGATTTTGTGTTGGCTACTGATATTGAAGATGGTTTAAGTTTGCCCAAAGGAAGCGAAAAATCACGCTCAGAATATTTTATTGCCCCTGTTTTCAAGGGTTTACGAAGACTAAATTCAAATCAGTTTACGATTTTCTCTGGTTATAATTTCGAAGTAGATGAATCCTTAGAACTTAATGGATATTGCGATTATTTACTCAATAATCAACCCAATAGCCTTGATATTCAAGCTACTGTATTTTGTGCAGTTGAGGCAAAAGTGCAACCCTTAGAATCGGGTTATGGACAATGTGGGGCAGAAATGTATGCAGCAAGGCTATTTAACCATGAAAATGATTTTGAAACGCCTATTATTTATGGGGTTGTAACAAGCGGTACGGAGTGGAATTTTCTAAAACTAGAGGAAAATACCTTGCTAATTGATACACATATTTATAACATCGAAAACCTTCCACAATTAATGGGTGTTTTGCAATATATTATCAATTTTTATAAAAAATAATAGACTTTTTCATGTCTAAAGCAGGAAATATTTTTGACCGAGAACTTGTGCGCAGGCTGTTTTCTTATACGCAACCTTATCGCGCTTGGTTCATTTTGGGGATCATTTTGACTATCGTAATTGCAACTGTTTCGGTCATTCGCCCGTCTATTTATCAATTTATTTTAGATAAAAAAGTGGCAGTTGGTGATGTAGAAGGCGTACGTTTTTGGATTCTGATTACCTTCTGCGTATTATGTTTAGAAAGTACATTAGGTTATGTAAATACCTTGTTAACCAACTGGTTAGGGCAAAGTGTGATTCGAGACATCAGAAGTAAAGTCTTTGAACACATTTTACATTTAAGATTAAGTTATTACGACAAAACACCAATAGGAACTTTGCAAACGCGCACCGTGAGCGATGTCGAAACCTTAAACGACGTATTTCGCTCAGGTTTGGTGAAAATTATGGGCGATATTTTACAAGTCGTTTCCATTTTTATCATCATGCTGTATAAAAAATGGGATTTGGCACTTGTGGTTTTGACAACTTTGCCTTTGCTTTTGTATGCGACTCGTGTGTTCCAAAAAAAGGTTAAAAATTCCTTTCAAGGCGTAAGAAAAGCCGTTTCGGACATGAATGCCTTTTTGCAAGAGCATATTACAGGCATGAACATCGTGCAGATTTTTAACCGTGAAAACATCGAAGCCAAAAAATTTGATGGTATTAACCAAGAGCTTCGCAAGGAAAATATCAATTCTGTATTGTATTATAGCATCTTTTTTCCCGTCATAGAAATTATTACCGCAATTGCACTTTCGCTTTTGGTATGGTATGGTGTTCGCAAAATCATTGTAGATACAGAAATGACAACGGGGGCTTTGGTCGCTTTTATTTCTTATGTCAATATGTTTTTTCGCCCTATTCGGATGCTGGCAGATGAATTTAATACTTTGCAAATGGGTATGGTGAGTGCCGATAGAATTTTCAAAGTGCTTGATACACAGGAATTTATCCCTAATAATGCGGATACACCACTTGTAATTAGTTCGGATAAATTAGAAATTGAACTAAAAAATGTATGGTTTTCCTATAATAC
>JBJXHA010000366.1:0-4356 GCA_046160275.1 Bacteroidia bacterium
ATTTCTTATTTTTTAGCGTGGGACTTAAGTCCCACGCTAAAAAATAAGAAATTTTACCTTGCGAAAAGTATAAGCACACGCAAAAAAGTTCGGAAATCATTGACGATTTCCGAACTTTTATTTTTAATCTAAATTCAACTCTAAGGCATGGCTTGAAAATTGCCTTTTGTCTAGTTCAATAAATGAATCGTCATTCGCTTGAACATTTTGAGCTGCATTCGCATTATGGTACTTCTTTATAGAATACCCTGCTAACGCATTTATCGCTTGTTTGCGTTGTTTTAGTACATTTGCCTCATTATAATGACTATTCGCACTATAATCGGGTGCCATTTGCATTTGCCCACTCGTTTGAGCCAAAATCACTCTTTGTTGCTGAATTTCAGCTTTATGTTGCTCAATTTCAAGGCATTTTACCTCCGCATTATACGCCTGACAAAACCCTAAAAAGGAAACAGCCAAAGCGACAAAAACGATAGGTGGTAAGTTAGTTAGTTTGTGTTGGATAGAAAACTGCATCGGTTATTTGGTTATTGGTTATTTGAAAGACCTTTTATTCTATTTATTATTTAAGCAAAAGTTTAGGTTATAGCTTCGGCTTTTTAATTAAATATGATGCAAGTTAAAACTTTATGTA
The DNA here is from genome assembly GCA_046160275.1 of Bacteroidia bacterium. Lineage (GTDB taxonomy): Bacteria > Bacteroidota > Bacteroidia > J057 > J057 > JBJXHA01. The sequence goes on from JBJXHA010000366.1 coordinate 638, forward strand.
GAATAAATAAAGACACAAAAAAGATATTATTTGTAAGGAAATGAACAAATGTCGTATATTTATTTTAAATAACAATACATTTAGCAACGATTATAACTCGGTCAAAAGCCTTACTTCTTTCTTAGTTATCTTCCTACACTTTTATAATCAATCATTTGCAAAATGAGGGTATATAAATAAAGGAGGAATGTTAGAAAAAACTTACGTACTTGCTTGCTAATGGGAAAAAAACAAGTTCCTTATCCACGTTGTAAGCATTTGCAAACAATAAGCGAAACAAGGAGAGAAATGTAAGACTTTTTCGTTTTTGTTACTTTTTCATTAAGCCTATTTCACAAGTTTTCCTTACCTTTGTGATATTTTTTTGTAAAACACCATGCTAACATACCATCTTTCATTTAAAAATCCTGCAACCCAACTCATTGAGGTTGAAATTCAAACAGTTGCGGAAGTACTTCACCCCAAATTTCACCTTCCAATGTGGCGACCAGGAAGGTATGAATTGCAAAGGTTCGATAAATTAGTTGCAGATGTAGAATCAGGAAATCATCTCAAAATCAACCGATTAGATACACATACTTGGCAAGTTCTTGCGGAAAAAGGAGAATCCATTTCTTTGAAATACGTATTTTATGCAAACCAACGTGATAGCGGCGGCTCTGTTTTTGATGCGGAAGGCATTTATTTAAACTACCACAATTTTTTAATGTATGCTGAAAATCAACTAGATACACCTTGCAAATGTGTGCTTAATCTGCCAGAACATTATCAAATTGCTTGTTCCTTAAAAAAAGAAGGAAATACCTTTTCTGCCGATACTTTTCATGAGTTGATTGATTCGCCTTTGTTTGCGGGAGATAAACTACAATACCATGGTTTTCAAATAGACAGCTTAAAAGTTCACTTGTGGTTTATGGGCGAATGTCAGCCCGATTTCCAAAGATTTGAGCAAGATATAACCAAATATACGAAAACGCAAGTTGCCTTATTTGGCGATTGTCCTGTCGAGGAATATCATTATTTATTGCAGATGTTACCTACTCCGTTTCGACATGGCGTTGAACATCAAGCATCTAGCGTAAATACTTTTGGACCAGGTCATTTGTTGATGCAGCCTGCGAATTATGATTCCTTCATCGAATTGCTTTCGCATGAGTTTTTTCATACTTGGAATGTGAAATATTTGCGCCCTGCCGATATGTATCCTTACGACTATTCTGAACCACAATACTCTACTTTACATCATGTTACAGAAGGCGTAACGAGTTACTATGGCGATTTAATGCTTTTAAAATCAGGCATTTATACAACCAATCGCTTTCTGCAAAATCTGAATTCCGAAATTTACGAATTCTTCAACATGTTGGGAAAAGACCATATTTCCTTGGAAGAATCGAGTTTTACAAGTTGGATAAATGGATATGGGGCTTTCACAGGTATGCCAAATCGCAAGATTTCTTTTTATACCAAAGGTTATTTAGTTGCCTTTATGTTAGATGTTGAAATTCGCAAAAACAGTAATAATCAGGCGAGTATGGATAGCGTACTGAAGCATCTTTATCAAACGATTGCTAAAAAAGGGCAAGGTTATACGAAACAAGATTACCAGGAAGCAATTGAGTTATTCGCAGGGGTTAATTTTGACGACTTTTTTGCCAAATACATCGAAGGAATTGTACCTTTACACAATGCATTGAAGGAAACTGCGAATTATTTTGGCTGGAACTATATGGAAACAAGTCAAGGCGCGACAAGTCAAAGGTTATGGGGCTTATATCTGAATGGCTCAACCGTTCAAGATTTGCATGAAAAAGGTGCGACTTTGGCAGCAGGTTTGAGCAAAGGCGATGAGATTATCGCCATTCAAGGGCAAAAAGTAACGCCACAAAGCATAGAAGGCATTTTTGAGTATTTTCAAAACAAAAGTGAACTTTCTTTGCATTATTTTCATTTCAATCATTTATATGAAGCGAAATTGACGAGAAATGAAAATGAGGTATGTATAGAAGTAATTCCTTTTTTACAAAATACAAATTTGTTTGAAACTGAAAAAGAGAAGGCATGGAAAAGCATTCAAACTGAAGCTTACAGCACTTCGACTATTTAGCAAATATATGATAGAAAAGACAATACAAAGGGGCATGGTTATCCAAAGCACTGGCTCTCATTGCAAAGTAAAAACAACTGATAATAAAGTAGTTACCTGCACAATTAGAGGCAAGTTTCGGATTAATGAAAAAGTAAGAAGTACAAATCCCGTAGCAGTTGGTGATGAAGTAGAATTTACGCTTTCTGAAAATAGCGAAAATGGAAGTGTTCAAAAAATTATAGATAGAAAAAACTATATTTTACGAAAAGCCATTTTACACAATCATAAAGTACATATTTTATGCGCCAATATTGACCAAGCAGTAGTCATTTTTACGCTACGTTTTCCCAAAACTTCGACTGGTTTCATTAATCGCTTTTTGATAACGGCTGAGGCTTACCATATCCCTGTTGTCATTCTTTTTAATAAAATAGATTTGCTTGACAGCCCCGAACTACAAGCAGAATTAAAAGAAATGCAAGATTGCTATGAGAAAATAGGTTATAAAACACTTACAATGAGCGCATTAGATTTAGAAAGTCGGGAAATTGTGCAGGAGGTTTTTGCAGAAAAAATTTCTTTTATTAGCGGACATTCTGGCGCAGGAAAATCCACGATTTTGAACTTACTACAACCTAATTTGCACCTTAAAACACATGAAATTTCGGACTATAATGACAAAGGAATGCACACAACGACCTTTTCAGAAATGTACGAAGTGGGCGATGCACGCATTATTGATTCGCCTGGAATTAAGGAAATGGGCATTGCGGATTTTGACAAACAAGAGTTAAGTCATTATTTTCCAGAGATGATAAGTAGGCTTGAACACTGTAGATTCAACAATTGTTTGCATCACAACGAACCGAACTGCGCCATCAAAGCAGCAGTAGAAAGTGGCGAAATTCACCCTAGTCGCTACAAAAGTTATTTAAAAATTTTGTTAGATGATTTGGAGGAATAATTCCTTTCATTTCTTATTTTTGTCAATAAATTTTAAAATATATGGCTTTCAGCGATAAAAAATATAAAGAATTATCCGAGGTTTTGGATATGTTTAGCATTAAACATACAAAAAACAACTTCTTGATTATCAACGTAACAACACAAGTACCAGCGGCATTAAGAGACGATTTAGCCTTTATTTTGGATAATTGGGACTATCAAATGTCGGAGGAAGGAGTATGTGAGGCAGTCATTTTTCCTATCTTAAAAGAAGGTTGGAAAAATTTTGCTGATGTTTTTTCTTTTTGGAGTCATAAGTATATTTATTGGAATGATGAGCTAAAAGGAGCCCCCGATTATATGATTGCGCAAAAATCTAGTCTAGGCGCTAGTGTGTTTAAAAGCCCTTATATCGCTGTCATCGAAGCAAAAGCGGATAATTTTTCCAAGGCTTGGGGGCAATGTTTAACAGAAATGCACACAATACAACTCTTAAACGGCAATCCTGAATTACCCGTTTTTGGTATTATTTCAAATGGAGAAACTTGGAAATTTGGGAAGCTAACTCAAAATGAATTTATTGAGAATAGAGATTTTTATAATATTTCTGATTTAGATAAGTTATTTTCTGCTTTAATTACCTTTTTAGAAGATTGTAAACAAGTGTATATCAAGTAAATAACAG
>JBJXHA010000367.1:0-3381 GCA_046160275.1 Bacteroidia bacterium
ATTCCTCACTAAATGTACGTACACGACGTGCCTCAAATTTCAATGAACTACTATTTTGCTCATTTTTTTTGCTTTTTAATCCCATGATAATTGACCCTGTTTGGTCAAGCTATTTTAGGATAGGACAGCCGTTCACTATTCATTTTTAACTATTCACTACTTATATGACGCATCGCAAACGGCTTTCTGAATTGTTTTTGGGCGAAAGTGCCACGATTGTTGCTATTGAAACGGCTGAACTTCAAGTTGCTTTGATGAGCTTGGGTGTATTGGAAGGTGACAGTTGTATGCTCTGTAATGTTGCGCCTTTGGGCGACCCTATTGCAATTCATATTAATGGCACAAAAATCTCTCTACGCAAAAAAGACGCGCAAGGCATCATTACTATCGCCAATAAACAGTAAACTTAATGCGTAATTTTCGGTTTAGGGTTTGTGGCGTATCGTTCATCGTTTGTAGCTTATGAAAATAGCATTAGTCGGAAATCCCAATAGTGGAAAAACATCGCTGTTCAATGTATTGACAGGCTTGCACCAAAAGGTCGGCAATTTCCCAGGCGTTACGGTAGAGCGTAAATCGGGAAAGCTAACGCTTGCTGACCAACAGTCAGTAACCTTGATAGACTTGCCCGGCATTTATAATTTATATCCTACTTCCGAAGATGAACAAATCGCGTGTGAGGTAATTCGTAACCCGAAACACAGCGACCATGCGAATATGTGGATTGTGGTGGCTGATGCTACACAACTCAGGCGGTCATTACTTTTGTGTACACAAATGATTGACTTAGAAATGCCTACGATTTTGGTCGTGAACATGATAGATTTGCTCGAAAACTCTGATACACGTATTGATTTTCAGAAACTTTCGCAACTATTGGGTATTCCTGTGTTGGCTGTTTCGGCAAAGGCAAACAAAGGGATTACGGAATTAAAAACACTCCTCACGCAAAAAATTCCTTTACCCGAAAAACGCATCTTAAAACTTCCCGAAGGTTTTTTAAAGGCAATTGAGCAAATCAAACCGCAGTTTCCTACGCAAAGTGAATACCTTGCCTATCAAGCGATTGTCGCGCCAGAGAGTTTTCCCTTTTTTACAAAGGAACAGGTGCATCAGTTTCAAGCACTTAGCGGATTAGAAAGTGGCAAGCAACTGATTGCCAATGAGATGCTCATCCGCTATGAACGCATTGACGCGAAATTGGAGCAAGCTATGAAGCCTGCCATTACCTACGCGGAAAAATGGACAGAAAAGTTAGACAAAGTATTTTTGCATAAAATAGGAGGCTACCTCATTTTCATTGGCGTTTTGTTCCTTATCTTTCAAGCGGTTTTCGCTTGGGCGAGTTATCCACAAGACGCGATTGAATCGGGTTTTACTTGGCTAAGTGAATTATTGCGCCATCAACTTCCAAATCACTGGCTCACACAATTGTTAATAGATGGCGTGCTGGCAGGCATGAGTGGCGTGGTCGTGTTTGTGCCTCAAATTGCCTTTTTGTTCTTTTTCATCGCCATTTTAGAAGAAACGGGCTATATGTCCCGCGTGGTCTTTCTAATGGATAGGTTGATGCGCCCTTTTGGATTTAGCGGGCGTTCTATTATTCCTTTAATTGGCGGTATGGCTTGCGCTGTGCCTTCTATTATGACGGCTCGCACCATTCCTCACCCCAAAGAACGCCTCATTACCATTTTGGTAACGCCTTTGATGAGTTGTTCGGCGCGAATTCCTGTTTATACGCTGCTGATTTCCTTGCTTATTCCTAATACATTCTTTCAAGGCTTGATAATGCTCGGAATGTATTTCTTAGGATTTATCATGGCATTGCTGGCAGCTTTTATTTTCAAGAAAGGATTTCGCTACCAATCTGATGGGATTTTCGTTTCGGAAATGCCTGTATATCGCAGTCCAAGTTGGCAAAATGTAGGCATTACTATTTGGCAAAAAAGCAAGGCTTTTGTCTTAGAAGCAGGAAAAATGATTGTCTTGATTTCCATTATTTTATGGTTTCTAGCCTCTTTTGCCCCTAACCAACAAATGACGAAAATTGAAGCGAAATTTGCGCCTCAAACGGCTCAACTCTTAGCCGAAAAAGCAACCCTTCCTGATTCCATTTTTCAGCAAAAAAATGCCGTTTTAGAATATCAAAAAAACAGCGAGAAACTTGCCGCCTCTTATGCAGGCATTATCGGCAGAACGATTGAACCTGTGATTCGTCCTTTGGGCTTTGACTGGAAAATCGGCATCGCTTTATTGACTTCGTTTGCCGCGAGAGAAGTGTTTGTGGGTACAATGTCCACCATTTATAGCGTAGGCGAATTAGAGGAAGACAACCTCATGCCTTTGACGCAAAAACTTCAAGCAGAAATCAATCCGATTACGCATAAACCGCAATATTCTACCCCTGTAGCCCTCTCCTTACTGGTATTTTATGCCTTCGCTATGCAATGTATCAGCACCTTGGCAGCCACCAAGCGCGAAACCCAATCGTGGAAGTGGACGATTGTGATGTTGGTATATATGAGTGTATTGGCTTATTTGGCTTCGCTGCTTATTTATCAGGTGTGGGGGTAGCATACATTTATAGCGTTCCGAACTGGCGTATTTATCGCTAGTAATAAATATTTTCAGACATTCCTAAAGGAGAGGTGTTTAGATATATTAAGGAAAAGATTTCATTGCTTATGTATAGCAAAGGAGCTTATGCTAAGTGCCATAAGGATTTTTTTTTGTTAAGTTATTGGTAAAGGTTCTGCTTATGTTACGAGAAATTAATTTAGAAGAAACACTTCCCGTTCGTTCTGCGGCTTTGCGTAAGGGCGCAAATTATGATAAATGCTATGTTCCCGAAGATAACATGGAAGGCAGCTTTCATATAGGCTATGAACAAGGAGAGAAAATGTTGGCAGTAGCTTCTTTTTACCCCGTTTCTCTTGCCGAAAAAGAAGGTGCTGGGTATCAGTTGCGATTAATGGGTGTTTTGCCCGAACTTCAACAACAAGGTTTTGGGCGGCTTGTTTTATTGGAAGGAATAGAAAAGGTAAAACAACAAAATGCACAGTATCTTTGGTGTAATGCACGCGAAGTTGCCGTTCCTTTTTATGAAAAAATTGGTTTTGTTATTAGTTCGCCTTCTTTTGATATTCCCAACATTGGGCTGCATTATCAAATGTGTTTGGTATTTTAAGTAATTAATAATGAAGAATGGATAATGATTAAAGTTTTTGATTATCAAGCATTTATGATAATTTAAAAAACTTAATACTTTTGATAAAGTACTTAAGATACAGAGAGTTCCGAACTTTTTATTATACTTTACGCGGGGTAAATTTTCTTATTTTTTAGCGTGGGACTTAAGTCCCACGCTAAAAAATAAGAAAA